>JAXDPV010000022.1:0-3711 GCA_034668185.1 Actinomycetota bacterium | reverse complement strand
GGCGCTCGCCCTGCTCGCGCTGTTCCTGAGCCTTGGCCCGAGCGCCACCGCGAGCGCCGCCGCCCCGCCCGACGTCTCCTTCGCCCAGGACACCTTCCGCGCGACCGAGGGCGACGGCTTCGCCACGATCACGGTGTACCGCAACAGCCTGCCGGTCTCCAGGCTCGAGGTTTGGTACGACACCGCCGACCGCTCGGCCGTCGCCGGCCAGGACTACGGCCACGCCTACGGCCGCCTCGTCTTCGAGGTCGGCGTCTCGGAGATGACGTTCCCCGTCGAGGTCTTCGACGACGACAACCCCGAGCGCCTGGAGGAGCTGTCGCTGGTCCTCGGCCCGGCCTACAACGGCAGCAACGCCGCCGCCGCCGGGCCCCCGGCGGTCCTGCTCATCTCCGACGACGACCCCGCCCCGGTGCCATCGACCCTGCCGCTGCGGGACGCCAACGCCGCCAGCCGCTCGTCGGTGACGGCCCAACCCAACCGCCAGTCCCAGGCCGGCGGGGCCGGGGGCGAGGGCGGGCCCCAACCGGTGACGGCCCAGCAGGCCACCGCCGTGCGCCGCCGGGTCACGACCCGCCAGTCGCCGACCACGCCCTTCGAGCTGCGGGTCCAGGCCGGCGGCGACGGGGCCGCCGACGGCACCGGCGACCTGGCCGTCGACCCGGCGCTGGCCGTGCTCGCCGGCCTCCTGCTCGCCGTGGTCGCGGGCAAGGTGTGGTTCGCCTGCCGCCCGGCCTCCTGACGTAGGGCAAGCTGCGGTCCGTGGGCAGCAACGGGCCGCTGGCCGACCTCCGGGTGATCGACTGCGCGTCGGTGGTCGCGGGCCCGGGCGCGGCCCGCCACCTCGCCGACTTCGGGGCCGACGTCGTCAAGGTCGAACGCCCGGCCGGCGACGGCACCCGTTCCCTCGGCTGGGTCGACCCGGCCGACGACGTCACCATCTGGTGGAAGATCCTCGGCCGCAACAAGCGCTCGATCGTCCTCGACCTCAAGACCGCCGAGGGGCGCGACGCCATGCTCCGCCTGTGCGACACCGCCGACGTCCTCGTCGAGAACGGCCGGCCCGGCGCGCTCGAACGCCTCGGCCTCGGGCCCGACGTGTTGCTGGCCCGCAACCCCAAGCTGGTGATCACGAGGGTCACCGGCTTCGGCCAGGACGGCCCCTACGCCGGCCGGCCCGGGTTCGCCACCCTGGCCGAGGCCATGAGCGGGTTCGCCGGCCTCAACGGCGAGGCCGAAGGCGGGCCCATGCTGCCGCCCATCGCCCTGACCGACGAGGTCACCGCCCTCGTGGCCGCCTTCGCCACCATGGTCGCCCTGCGCTCCGGGGTCGGCCAGGTCGTCGACGTCAACCTGCTCGAGTCGATGCTCCAGCTCATGGGCCCGCTGCCCTCGGCCGCCGCCCTCCTCGGTTACGACCAGCCCAGGCTGGGCTCGGGCATCCCGTACTCCGTGCCCCGCGGCACCTACCGGGCCCGCGACGGGCGGTGGGTCGCAGTGAGCACCTCGTCGGAGCCGGTCGCCCACCGGGTGCTCGACCTCGTCGGCCTCGGCACCGACCCCGAGCTGCGCACCAGCGCGGGCCGGGTCGCCCATCGCGAGCGGGTCGACGCCGCCGTCGCCTCGTGGATCGGCCAGCGCACCGCCGACGAGGCCATCGCCGCCTTCGTGGCCGCCGACGCCGCCATCGCCCCGGTGATGACGATGACCGAGGTGGTGGCCGACCCCCACGTGGTCGCCCGCCAGGCCATGGTCGAGGTCGAGGGCGTTCCCGTGCCGGGCCCGGCGGCCCGCCTGTCGGCCACGCCAGGCCGGGTCAGGTGGCTCGGCCGGCCCCTCGGGGCCGACACCGAGGCCGTGCTGGCCGAGCTCGACGAAAAACTCGGTAAGCAGCGGGGTTGACGCACGTGGTGGCGGGGTAGCACGCAGTCGGGCCGTCGGCTGACAGCGTTCACTTCCCGTGGAAAGGGCGAAAACCCATCGTGGAATCGCAGCTCGATGCCGAAACCGTCGCCGTGCTGGCCCACGGGATGCTCAGCAGCCTCACCGCCATGGTTCTGGCCTCGAAGATGCTGACCGACTCCCACCACGACCAGGACCTGGCCAACCAGCTCGGCGAGATCATCGACGCCCAGTCGGACTCGATGCGCGACACCCTCCGCATGATGTGCGCCGGGCTGCCGAGCGAGGTCATCGTCTACCTCGACGAGCTCGCCAAAGGCTGAGCGCGCAGCGGTCCCAGCCGCGCCTGGCAGGACGAGCAGCTGGGACCGGCGACTACGCCATCAATGATCGGCGGCCGGGGCGCCGGCTTTAGCGACTGGCCCGCACGAAGATCGAGAAGACCATCAGCAGCACCATGACGGCGATGAGCACCTGCGCACCGACCTTGCGCCGGCGTTGGGCGGCCGAGATGCGCCGTTTCGATGGCGGCGTGGGCATGTCCCGACACTACCCGGAGCGTCCAAGGACACCCGACGACCCGGCACTACCCTGAGGCCGTGCCCGACGCCACCGTGCTCGTCGTCGACGATGACCCGCTGCTGGTGCGCCTCGTGCAGCTCAACCTGGAGCTCGAGGGCTACCGCGTGCTGACCGCGGGCGACGGCGAGGAGGGCCTGCAGCGGGCCCGTCAGGACCACCCCGACCTCATCGTCCTCGACGTGATGATGCCCAAGCTCGACGGCCTCGGCGTCACCCGCGCCCTCAAGGGCGACCCCGCCACCCGCGCCATCCCGATCATCCTCCTGTCGGCCAAGACGGCCGCCAGCGACGTGAAGCAGGGCATCGAAGCCGGCGCCGACGACTACATCACCAAGCCGTTCGACACCCAGGCGCTGTTCGACCGCGTGGCCGCGCTCCTGTCGTCGACCTCCTAGCCGGTGACGAGTCGCCTGCGGGCGGGCCTGGTGCTGTTGGCCGTCGCCGCCGTCTGCGCGCTGGTGTGGAGGACGACGGTCGACGGCGTGCGCCGGGTCGACCGGCCCTCGGTCGAGGCCTACGACGCCGAGCAGGTGGCCGAGGCCAGGCTGGCGGCCGCGGCGGTCGATGAATGGGTCGCCGGGGCCAGGGCCCAGTTGGCCGCCGGCCGTGACGCCCTCGGGCCGTGGTCGGGGTCGAGGCCCCAGGCGGCCCTGGCCCGCCCGCTGCTCGACCGGGCCGAGGCCGCCGCGCCCCTCATCGACGGCGGGCTCTTCGTGGTCGACGGTCGCAGCCGGGTGGTGGCCACGTCGACGTCGCTGGCCGCCCTCGAGGCCCAGTCACGACCGAGCCCGGCGGTGCAGGACGCGCTGGCCAACGGCGTCGACGCCGCCTCCGACCTGGCCGACGACCCCCTCCTCCGCGTGCGCCAGCTCTCGCTGGTCGCGCCCCTGCGCGACGGCCGGGGCGCGACCACGGGCGCGCTCGTCGGCCTGACCCGGGTGCCGGGAGGGACGCTGTCGTCCCGGGTAGCCGCCACCCGCACGACCCTGGGCCGGCCGCTCGCCCTGGTCACCGCCGGGGGCACCGTGGTCGACGGCGCCACCGAGGCCACGCCCTCCATCGCCAGGGCCGACGACGACCTGCGCGCGCCGGCCCACCTCGCCGCCGCCGGGGCCGGGTTCGCGCGCTACGAGGGCGTGGCCGGCTCGGCCCGGGTGGCGGCCTACGCGCCGGTGGCCGGTGGATGGTCGGTGGTGCTCTCCCGGCCGCAGTCAGGCGAGGTCGTCA
>JAXDPV010000021.1:0-16790 GCA_034668185.1 Actinomycetota bacterium | reverse complement strand
CTCGCTGGCGCGGCAGAAGCCGGGCGTTACCGTGAATCTCCACGGGCTCTCCTTGGGGTGATGGTGGTCAGCACCCCAAAGCCTCAAGGAGGCCCTAGTGACAAACGTGGATGGGATCTACAGCTAGTTGGGAGGCAAGTCCACAGTCACCCTCGTCGAGGATGACGATGGTGACCACGTCTCCCCCCTCGAGGCTGCCGACCATGGCCGAGGCGATGTTGGCCGTAGCCCAGCAATTCCTCTGGCCGTCGATCCAGAGGCAATTGCCGTCCGGGATCCCGGTGCCAACGCCTGACCCCTCGCCGTGGCGATCCGGCCAGTCGGACAGGTCGCCATCCGGCCAGTCAAACCAGACGTAGGGCACCCCAGTCTCCTTGCCTGTGGTGCCGACGACGTCGGAACACGTTCCGGTGTCGTCGTTGCAGCGCTGAGCGGACACCAACACGGGGAAATGATCCGCCGGATAGGGATTGCTCACGGAGAACGTCAGGCGCTCGTGGGACTCGGTGTCGTCGGACGCCCCCCAGCAGACGCTGGCCCCGTCTTCCCAGCCGATGCCCTCGTTGAAGTCGGTGTCGTAGCCCACGAAGACCCCGACGGGATTGCCGTCGCCGGCCGTCACCCAGGTGTCGCTGAGGAAGGTCTCGTCGTTGCATCGCCCGGCGCTGGCCGCCCCGGCTCCGACGGTCGCGCCCAGCCCCAGCAATGAGGCAGCAATCGTCAGCGCGACGAGCCATCGATTCGGTGTCCACATATGTGTCCGCCCCCAGCCGTGGTGAAGCTGTCACGGTACTGCGTCCGGGGGCCCGGCCATTGGACAATTCCGCCGCCGGTCTCGGCTTGGGGGCTGCCGGCGGAAGCGGCCTCGTCCGCGGGTGCCTCGACAGGTGGACGTCTCGAAGAGCAGCGCGCGGTGGGCGAGGCCTTCGTTGCTGACATCGCACTGCTCAGCGGTTCGCAGATCGTCGTCGCCGGGCGGCTCTTCAACGACGCGGGCACGTCGCTGGATGCTGGCTGGGCAGCAGGCCACGGGATCCCGGCTGTCATGTGGGACGCGGGCCGCTGATGACCACCGTCGCCTCGATCGTCAGCGCGCGACGTCGACGCCCCGTGGGTTCGTATGGGCGCGCTCCCCTGCCGAGGGCGCCAGGTTGGAACGTGAGTCTGCGAACGCCACCCCGTCCTCGGCTGGTCACTCGAATACGGCGCCAGGTCGAAGCGCGGTCAGCGCAACCTGTCTGCTGACGCTCACCTGGGACCCGTCGCATTTAGGTCACCCAGCAGGAAAACACAACCAGTAGAGCGAACTCATTCCTGACGGGGTGCAGGACTCCAGGCCCACATATCACTTAGCGAGAGGTCGGCGGGAAGTGTGATGACGGCGGGTTCCGCCGTTGGGAGCACCGTCACTTTTGGCCCATCCGCCGGAGCACGAGCCAGGACAGCAGCCCTGCGACTACCACGGCGTCTCCGAGAAGGACGCCAGAGAGAGCCTCGTTCGTGGACAAGAGCACCACGTCCATGAACAGAACGAACCCCACCAGGCTGACAACGCGGGCCCGGACCGACATCAACGACACAGATCGGAGCCACAAATGCTAGCCAGGATCGTCCGCCTTTCCATGGTCCTAACTCTAGTCATGACCGTCGTCACCATCCGTCCCAGCGCAGCCGCGAATGCCACTGACCAAGTGCTCATCGCATCAATGGCGGACGTCATCGCGCACGCCACGTCTCCCGAAGGCGTCCAAGCGGCCACAGCTATCGTCGTGCCTGCGTCGAGAATCGCGGTCGAAGCCGCTGTGGCCACGATCGCGGTTCCAACCGATGTTCCTGGCCGCGCCGTTCGGAGCGTGATTCCGACCATCGAGGGCCTGCTGGTGACAGACGTCTACGCGAACGCAATGCAAGTCACAGATGTCGTCACTTTTGTGCCGACCCACGGCTCACCGCGGACGATTGCCCGATCGGACGGCTTCCGTTCCGGAGTCGGCGTGTGGACGGTACGAGGGTCGTCGAGCGACGGCTGGACGGCTACTGGCAGCTCCACTGCCGACAGTCCTCCGGGATGCGACCAATGCTCCGCGGTTGGACTCGTCGGCGGCGCTCTTTACAGCACCATCGTCTGTCTCAGTGGCGGCTTCTGGAGCGTGCTCGCGTGCAACCTCGTCAGCGGCGGCATCGGGATCGCATCGGACGCAACCTGCAAAGGCTTCATTGGTTGTCCCGGCGCCGAGCCAAAGGGCATGGAGCTCAACAGGGTGATCTGCAACCTGACGTACTGCGACTATGGCGTCAGAGTGAACAAGCAGGGTGACACGGTCATCGAGCTCGGCGACACGACCTACTGGTACTACCCCTACGCGGGAGGCCACGGGACATACGCCAACAAGAGCAATGGCAATGCGGCCGTTGTCGGTCACGACACCGCATACTCTGACCTGAATCCAAGCATCGACTCCTTGCCCGAACGTCCGCTCTATGAATGGCGCCAAGACACGACAGAGCCCGACTGGGTGGCGTGCGCAACTGACCTCCAGGTCTCGTTCACAGTGCGGTTCGCAAACTCGAGCCTGCAAACCACGGGGTACCTGCCGGGACAGAAGCCATCCAGTACAGGCTGTCCTGGCTACGGCACCTATTAGGTCGCATCGGCCCTACGCCGGAGCGGCCGCGCCGAACCAGGTCGTGAGTGCGTGCGGTAGGTCTGGGTCGGTGAGGTCTCCTGCCCAGGCGACGTGGCCGTCGGGTCGGATCAATACCGCTGGGGGCGCGGCGATCTCGCCGAGGACCGGGAGCTCCCACACGCCGTCGTGCGTGGCATCGACCAAGCGGACTCGATCCGCCCAAGGAGAGATGTCGAAGCCCCCGGGTTCGCCGAGGTTGAGGAGCACGGGCCTGGCGTCGTGCAGCAGGGCGAAGACGCGGGTGGGGCCGTCGGCGGTTTGCAGGTCGAGGTCGGGCATACGCCGGCCGAGCAGCGGGTGCCCCTCGCCGAGGTCGTGGTGGACGTCGAGACCGGAGATCATCCCGGCGATGCGCCGGCGGGGCTCGTCCATGGCCAGCAGTTCGGTCATGGTGTCGCGGAGGGCCTGGTGACGGTCGTCGGGGCGGCTGAGCGCGACTTGCGCCATGGTGTTGTGCAACACCCGGGCACCGACCGGATGGCGTTCGGCGTGGTAGGTGTCCAGGAGGCTGTCGGGTGATGTCTTGTTGACCACCTGGGCCAGCTTCCATCCCAGGTTCACGGCATCCTGCACGCCGATGTTGAGCCCCTGACCGCCCTGCGGGGGATGTACGTGGGCGGCGTCGCCGGCCAGCAGCACCCGGCCATGACGATAAGAAGCGGCCTGCCGCGCCATGTCGGTGAACCGTGAGATCCAGCTCGCGTGGCGTAGCCCGAAGTCGGTCCCGTACACGGCGACGATCGCCTCGCGGAGCTCATCCATGTCGGGGGCGCCGTCGTGGTCGACGTCTCGTTCCACGAGGAGAACCCGGAAAGGCCCTCCGCCCTCCAGCCGGTTGACCGGACCGATACCACCACCCTCACGGCGCATACCGAGCTCCGGCTCCTCGTCCATCTCGACCTCGGCGATCATCCAGCTTGTCGACGGATCCAACCCGGGGAAGTCGATGCCCGCCGCCTTGCGGACCAGGCTGCGTCCGCCGTCGCAGCCGACGAGATACTCCGCACGGAGCGACGGGTCACCGCCGGACACCTCGACATCGACGCCGGTGTCGTCCTGCGCGAGGCCCACCACCTCGCGGCCACGAAGGATCGGAACCCCGAGCTCACCGACCCAGTCGGCCAGGATGGGCTCGAAGTGGCTCTGCCACAACGCAAGCACGTAGTTGTGGCGCGTCGGGAAGTCGCTGATGTCCAACTGGAGCCCGCCGTACCCCAGAGCCTGGACCACGTAGCCCGGCGCGAGGAACCGTTCGGCGATGCCACGCTGATCGAGCACCTCGATGGTGCGGGAGTGAAGCCCGCCGGCCCGCGATCCATCGACATCCTGACTGGTGCGTCGTTCGACGACGACGACGTCCACCCCCGCCAACGCCAACTCGCCCGCCAACATCAGCCCGGTCGGGCCGCCCCCGGCGATCACCACCCCGTGTTCGGTCATCGCCGCGCCCCGGCGCCGGCCGCTACAGCCCTCCCGCTCGACCCATCTCCCGAAGGCAACACATGCATTCCACAACTCCTGGCTTCATCGTGTCCGGCCGTGATCGGCTCAGCGGACGAGTCATGGTCAGCACGTTTCGGTCGCTTGCGGCAAGCCCCCTCCCCCGGGTTACGCTGCTCATGGCGGCCAAGGATCGGCTCTGTCTCGCCGACCGAGGCCAGCAGCAAAGTTGAGCGGACGCTCGCGTTACGAGATCCAACGCAGACGGGTGTGATATCGTATGATATCGAAGCCCGTAGAGGAGTCCGCCCGTGGCCGACATCTTGATTCGAGACCTCCCCGACGACGTCGTCGCAGCCATCGATTCCAAAGCTCGACGCGCCGGCTTGTCGCGCACGGAGTACATCCGGCGAACGCTGTCCCGAGAGCGCGGCGATTCCTCTCGTGACGTCACGGTGGAAGACCTCTCGGTATTCGCCGAGACGTTCTCTGATCTGGAGGATCCCGACGTCATGACTCGCGCCTGGTCGTGACGTGGCTGATCGACAAGTCCGCGCTCGTGCGGTTGGCGGCGAGCCCCGAGGCAAGCGAGTGGGCCAACAGGATCGAGCGCGGCCTGGTACGCGTCTCCACGGTCACCCGGCTCGAGGTCGGCTTCTCGGCCCGTTCGATCGAAGACCTTCGTAGCGCGCAACAGCGTGGGCCCCTGGCCCACATGCCGGTGGAATACCTAACGCCTGCGATCGAAGACCGAGCGGTCGAAGTGCAGCTCGCGCTTGTCGAACGCGGCCAACATCGCGCCGTCTCGATACCGGACCTCTTGATCGCCGCGACCGCCGAACTTGCAACACTCACCGTCCTGCACGTGGACAAAGACTTCGAGCTCATTGCCGATGTCACGCGCCAGGCCGTGGAACGACTCGCCGCCAACTGAGCAGGTCCGGATCCGGCGGCGAAGGATCGGTCAGAGGCGAGCGCTGGTCAGAACGTCCACCGGGTGGCGCCGCCGGGTTCGCTGGTGGCAATGGCGTACGCGTCCTCGGGCACGAACTCGTACACGTACCACGGCGGCGGGCCGGCGCTGGGGGCGCTGTAGTCGTGGGTGAAGCCGCCGTCGGCAACCGTCGGCGCCCAGCCACCTTCGGCGAACACGCCGGCCAACCGCTGCAGATGCGCGTCGTCGATCACCCGCACGGCCCGGCCCTCGAGGGCCACGTCGTAACTATGGACGGCGACGCCGAGGGCGCAACGCGAGTCGCGCTCGATGTTGCGGATCTTGCGCGAGCGGGGACTACCGGTGAAGTAGTAGCGGCCGTCGTTCCAGAAGGCGCCGACACCGGTCATGTGGGGCCGTCCGTCGGCGTCGACCGTCGACAGCCAGAACGTGTGGCGGCCGGGCCCACCGGTGTCCGGTGCCTGGGACAGGTTCGTCTCGAGCGTGCGGCGCACGTCTGCCCAGTCGAGCGGAGCGAGGCGGTACCGGTCGGCGAGGTTCTTCGCCTGGGGGGCGTCGGCCATCGGTACAGATTGCCCGAGCGGTCACCGAGCCGCGCACCAGCCTCGTTCAGCGTCGAACTATACGAGGTACGACTTCTTCCTAGGCAAATATTGCGTGATCCGGTAACCTCCCCACGAAGAAGGGGCGTCAGGTGACGTCCGCCAGAGGGACCACAAGGAGCCGACGATGACCGCGCCGCTTGCCGGAGTACGGGTGCTCGAGCTCGCCTCGCACGTGTTCGTACCGATGTCGGGGTCGGTGCTCGGCGAGTGGGGGGCCGAGGTCATCAAGATCGAGCACCCCGAAACGGGCGATCCGTACCGGGGGCTGGTGACGGCCGGCATCCACAAGCTCCACGGCGGCGTCGACCCGGCGTTCCAGTCGGCCAACCGGGGCAAGCGGTCGGTGGCCCTCGACGTCAAGCACGAAGACGGCCGGGCCCTGCTCTCCAAGCTGGTGGCGTCGTGCGACGTGTTCGTGACCAACCTCCGCCAAGGCGCCCGGAAGCGCCTGCGCATCGACGTCGACGACATCAGGGCCGACAACCCCGACATCATCTACGTGCGGGGCACGGCGTTCGGGCCGAAGGGGCCGGACGGCGGACGGGGCGGCTACGACTCCGGCGCCTACTGGGCCCGCACCGGGATGCAGCACCTCTTCACCCTGCCCGACGCCGAATGGCCGGCGGGCCCGAAGCCGGCGTTCGGCGACGTCGTCGGTGGCCTGACCATCGCCGGCGCCATCAGCACTGCGCTCTACAAGCGGGCCACGACCGGCGAACCGTCGGTGCTCGACGCGTCGCTGCTGGCGTCGGGCATGTGGCAGATCCAAGTCGACATCGTCAACGCCACCCTCGGCGAGTCCGCCGGCCACCGCCCGCGGCCCGACCGCTACCAGATGCCGAACCCGCTCATGGGTTCCTACCGCACCAAGGACGGTCGCTTCGTCGCGCTGCAGATGCTCTCGCCCGAGCGCTACTGGCCCGACCTGTGCCAGGTCATCGGCCAGCCCGAGATGGCCACCGACCCGCGCTTCGCCGACATCGACGCCCGGCGCCAGAACGCCCGCGCCTGCATCGATTGGCTCGACGGCGTCTTCGCCTCGCGTGACTTCGACGAGTGGCGCAAGATCCTCGCCGACTTCGAAGGCGAATGGGTACCGGTCGTCAGCGCCGCCGAGGTCGCCGAAGACGCGCAAGTCGTGGCCAACGGCTACCTCGCCCAACTCGACTTCGACGGCGTTTCGATCCCATTCGTCCCCTCCCCCGTGCAGTTCGACGAGCAGCCGGGACAACCGACCCGGGCCCCCGAACACGGCGAGCACACCGAGACCGTCCTCCTCGAGCTCGGCCTGTCGTGGGACGAGATCAGCTCCCTCAAGGAGAGCGGCGCCGTCCTCTAGCTACGGCATGGTCGTCGGGGGCGTGGTCGACGACGACGGCTCCGCCGGCGGGGCCAACCGCGGCGTCATTACCGCGGGCGGCGGCGCCGTCTGGCCGCGGCCGTTGGTGATGGTTCGGGGATAGAGGTTGAGGAGCGGCGTGCCGTTGGCGTCGGTCGGCACGCGGGTGGACCGGTACGAGTCGGGCGAGGCGCCGTACACCTCGACGGCGGCGACGTCGTCGAGGGGCCGGCCGTCCTGGTCGTAGAGGAAGACCGACACCGGCTTACCGTCACGATCGAAGGCGAAGATGTTCTCGACGGGACGGCCGTCGGCGTGGGTCAGGACGCCGGCCGGTGTGGGCGGAGCGTCGTAGCCGTAGCCGTACCCGCCGGGCACGTACTGGTTGAGCAGCGCCTGGACGACGACGAACAACGCCACCGCGCCCACGGCCGTCGCCGCCCGCGATGGCCACCGAGCCGAACCACCGGCCCGCGCCTCGAGGCCGAACCACACCGAGGGCACGGCGAACGACGCCGCCAGCAGGCAGCCCACGATCAGCCCGTGCAGGTCGCCGACGCCGGGAAGGTTGCCGTTGTTGACGTCGAGGACGATCAGGAGCGCGGCGGCGGCAAGGGCCGCCCGCAGGAACCACCACGACGTCCCCGCGGCTTGGCGGAACGAGGCCACCAGCTCGGCCGGCGGCCGCCACCCCCACCACGGCCCGCGGGCCGGAGACTCCTCGGCCACCACGTCGAG
This sequence comes from Actinomycetota bacterium, assembly GCA_034668185.1. Taxonomy (GTDB): domain Bacteria; phylum Actinomycetota; class Acidimicrobiia; order Acidimicrobiales; family CADCTF01; genus DATLED01. The sequence continues at coordinate 9,026 of JAXDPV010000021.1, read as the reverse complement.
CCCGGCCGACGCCAACAGCTCGGCGGCGTACCGGCCGGGAGGCCCGAGGCGCTCCTGCATCCCCGGCCCGGGCTCGGCCGCCAGCTCGGCCAGGTGGGCGCGGATGTCGGACAGCACCTCCTCCCGCGTCTCGGCCGGTAGGTGCCCGAGCCGGGCGGCGATCTCGGCGAGGTACTCGGCGGCGTCCGCCGGGAGCGTGGTCTCGGTGACGGTCATGCGGCCTCCCTGGGCTCGCCGGTCAAGCGGTCGACGGCATCGGCGAACGACCGCCACGCCTTGGTCATCTCGGCCAGCTGCGTGCGTCCCCGCCCGTTCAAGGCGTAGTACTTGCGGTGCGGGCCCTCGTCCGACGGCACCACGTACGACGACAGGTGCCCGCTCTGGAACAAGCGGCGCAACGTGCCGTACACCGACGCGTCGCCGATCTCCTCGAGGCCTCCCTCGCGCAGGCGGCGGACGATGTCGTAGCCGTACCCGTCCTCGCCGTCGAGCACCGCCAGCACGGCCAGGTCGAGCACGCCCTTGAGTAGCTGGGTCGACTCCACGCCACTACTCTACAACGCGTAGTACCGCCGTACAACAACTACCGGCCGACATCGCGTCATTCGTCGCAGGAGCTGGTGTTGACTTTGATCATGAAGGGGTCGAGGGCCTTGCTCCTCTTGGCCGCGGCAGCGCGACGCTTCTTCTCGTTGGCCTGGTGCCGGGCCTCCAAGGCGGCGGTCACCTGGTCGGCGGTGCCGGAGAGCGAGAACGGCTTGGTGACGCTCCCGTTGTAGGTCTCGAAGGCGGCGACGTGGTCGAGCTCGTGGGCGTTGAGCTTGTTGTTGATCGCATCCTCGACGATCGGCATTTCGCACTCGGAGAGCCCGTCGGGCACGGGCGGCAACGTGATCTGGGTCGACACCGAATACTCCTCCACGAGATCACCGGTGACCTTGTTGCCCTTGACCACGTCGTTCTGGTGGTCCCACGAATGCGAATAGGACGCGTCGGTCTTGCCCTTGAAGTTGAACGCCCGGCCGTAGGCGGTCGACGAATGCTCACGGCCGGGGAACGGCCCGTCGAGCATCCGGGTGACGGCGGCATTGCCGGCCGAACGTTGGAGTTGCAGGAGCTGCGCCTGGGGCGGCGACATCGCCTGCTCGTCGGAGCACGGCCCGCACGGGCAACCGGATCGGCAACCGCCACGACCACGACCGCCGCCATCGGAGCGGCGACCGGACTTCGTCAGGAGCTGGCCCACCATCACCACCCCCCGCTTCCAGGTGACCCCACCACCTTAATCGGCTGGCCGCCCCGACCGACGGTGCGATAGGCACGAGCCCCATGGGGAACCTGGCCGACGACACGACCATCGAAGCGACGAGCACGGCCGGCCGCTACGCCGCCGCCTTCCATCCTGACTGGGAGATCTGGGGCCCGAACGGCGGGTACGTCGCCGCCGTCGCCCTCCGGGCCGCGGGCGCGCACACCGACCTCCCCCGACCCGCGAGCCTGCTGTGCCATTACCTCGGCGTCGGCAAGTTCGCCCCGGTCGACATCGAGGTCACGACCCTCCGGCGGGCGAAGCGGGCCGAGTCGCTGCGGGTCTCGATCACCCAGGAGGGCCAGGCTATCGCCGAGGCCCTCGTGTGGTGCATCGCCGACGGGCTCGACGGCCTCGACCATGACGTCACGGCCATGCCCCAAGCCGCCACCAAGACCGACCCCCGCCAACTGAAGCCGATCACCGAGCTCAACCCGGAAGGGGCCAAGTCGCCGTTCAGCTTCGGCCGCAACTTCGAGCAGCGCCCCATCGACTGGATGCCGTTCGAGGAGTGGGAGAGCCGCGAAGACCTCGACGGCACCGTGCTCACGTGGATGCGCTACCAACCGCAGTCGACCTTCGAGGACGACGCCTTCGTCGACGCCGCCCGCTCGGTCGTCCTGCTCGACACCTATCAATGGCCGGCGGCGTGCAACGCCTACCGCCCCGGCACCATGCACTACCAAGCGCCCAGCCTCGACCTGGCGGTGTCGTTCCACGAGATCGACCCGACGTCGGAATGGCTGTTGGTCGACGCCCGATCGCCCCGGGCCCGTGACGGCCTCGTCGCCGGCCAGGCCTCGATCTGGAGCGAGCGGGGCAAGCTGCTGGCCAGTGGCGGCCAGCAGATGTTGTGCCGGCCGATGCGGGCGGTGCCGGCCTAGGCCCGAGGTGCCATCCGCCGGCACAAGAGCTGGCCCGTGCCCGACGCGACGAGCCGGCCGTCGGCCGACCACAAGCGACCGTTCCACGCCATCAACCCGTCGCGGGCCACCGGACCGACGCCGTCGCACAACAACCACTCACTCGACGGCTGCGGGTCGTGGAACGCGACGTACAGGTCGAGGCTCGGGGCGATGATCGGCTCCTGCTTGTAGGCGTGGGGCTTCGATGCCGCCGGCCAACTCTGCACGTCGACCAAGATCAAGGCGCGGCACGCGTCAACCCACGGATCGTCGAAGGTCGGCGTCGGCGTGAACCGGCACCACTCCTGCCACACCGGCGCCATCGGCGCCGACGGCGGCCAGTCGCGACGGAAGTCGAGCGGCCTGGTCTCGAGGTTGTTCCAGAACGGGAAGGCCGGCCCTGCGGCCAACTGCTCCTCCGACAGCAGCTCGGTCAACGGCCGCAGCGACTCGGGCGGGGGCACCGCCGGCGACGACGACTCGTCGTGGACCAAGCCGTCGAGGCCCTCGCCCACCGACCACACCGTCGCCTCGAGGATGCGCCGCTCGCCTTGCGTCATCTCGACCCGGTGGGCCGCGGCCGTGCGGGCACCCCGCAGCTCGCTCACCGCCATCGTCACCGGCTCGTCGAACGAGGCCACCGAGAGGTAATGGCAGAAGAAGCTCGCCGGCCGGGCGAACGGTGACACCGCGCCGGCGGCCCGCAGCGCGACCGACGCCACGTAGCCCCCCATCGGGCCCCAGATCTCCCACTCGCGGCTCAGCGTGGCCGTGAACCGATCGTCGCCGGCGCGCTCGACCGCCGTGTCGAGCCCCAGGTCGCCCATACGGGCGAACCTACCGTTCCAAGCCGTCGAGCAGCACCTCAATTGTTTGGCCGGCTTCGCCCCTGGCCAGGCGCGGGCGGGTCGCGGTGGCCACGTACTGGGCTGCGGCCATCAGGCCGGCGAGCAACACCTGGGCGAAGGCGTCGACGGGCGCCTTGTCGATGCGCCCGCTCTCCATCGCCTGGCGCAACGCCTCGCGTACCAAGCCGAGCGCGTAGCGGTCGGTGATCTCCTGGCGCACTGGCGCGGCCAGCACCGCCGGGCCGTCGATGGCACAGATGCGTTGCACCGCGGGGTCGAGGACGGCGTCGAGGTAGGCGTGGCACCCCTCTCGCAGTTGGTCGATGGCGTCGCCCCCGGCCTTCATGGCGGCTTCGGCCACGACCTCGACCACCTCGCGCTCGACGATCTCGTACACCGCGAGGAACAACGCCTCCTTGTCGCCGAAGTGGTGCTGCAGCGCGCCCCTGGTCACGCCGGCGGCGGCGACGATCTCCTCCCGGCCGGTACCGGCGTAGCCCTGCGACGCGAACAATTGGCGCGCGGCATCGAGCAACGCCGTGCGGGTCGCGGCCGACCGTTCGGCCTGCGTCCTGCGCCCTGTGTGACCACGTTCACCATTGACCATGCATGCAACCTGCACTTAGATGCGTGCCGGTTGCATGTAACTGTGCCACGAACCGACGAGCGATGGGGGAAACGAAATGGCGCTGCCGAGGAATGTCGTCGTACCGGGGATGCAGGCGGAGTACGCCTCGTTCGCCGGGCTGTTGAAGTCGTTGTCGGCCGACGAGTGGACGCAGGCCACGCGCTGCGACGGTTGGTCGGTGGCCGACATCGCCGCCCACGTGACCGGGACGCTCACCGACGTCGTCAACTTCCGGCTCGAAGGCTTGGGCACGCCCGAGGTCACGGCCCGACAGGTCGACGAACGGCGGGGCCGCGCCGCCGCCGAAGTGGCCGACGAGCTCGAGCAGAGCGCCAAGCTGGGCGCCGACGTGCTCACCGGTTTCGACGACGCCGCGTGGGAGACGCCGCTCGCCGGCGGGCTCCAGGGCACGCTCGGCTTCGGCGTGGAGACGCTTTGGTACGACACCTTCGTCCACGGCGACGACATCAGGGCGGCCATCGGTCGGGCCAGCGTGGTCGAGGCCGACGGCCTGCGGCCGTCGCTCTCGCACATCGCCCAGATCCTCACCGACCAGGGATGGAGGCCGTCGATCCTGGCCTTCGGCGAGCTCGGCGAGTTCCCGGTCTCGGGTGGCGGCGCGCCCATCTCGGCCGACCCGCTCGCGTTCGTGCTGGCGGCCACCGGCCGGGGCGACACCGCCGCCCTCGGCCTCGACGACACGGTGAACATCTACCGGGAATAGTTGAGTACGCAACTAGGTTGGGAGGGAGCATGACAACCTCCACCACGACCGAGCAGCTCACCGGCGAGTACACCATCGACCAGGCCCACTCCCGGATCGGGTTCGTCGCCCGCCACGCCATGGTGACCAAGGTGCGCGGCAGCTTCAACGAGTTCGAAGGCTCCGGCTACTTCGACGCCGAGAACCCCGAGAACTCCCGCCTGAACCTCGTCGTCAAGGCGGCCAGCGTCGACACCCGCAACGCCGACCGTGATGCCCACCTCCGCAACAACGACTTCTTCGACATGGACAAGTACCCGGAGATCACCTTCGCCAGCACCAAGGTCGAGTCCGTGGGCGACGCCAACTACCGGGTCACCGGCGACCTCACGATCAAGGACGTCACCAAGCCCGTGACCGTCGACTTCGAGTACAACGGTGCGGCCATCGACCCCTACAACAACCAGCGCATCGGGCTCGAGGGCAGCGTCGCCGTCAACCGCAAGGACTGGGGCGTCAACTGGAATGCCGCCCTCGAAGCCGGTGGCGTGCTCGTGAGCGAGAAGGTCGTCCTGGAGTTCGAGGTATCGGCCGTCAAGCAGGCGTAACCGCCGGCGGGCGATGATGCGCCCGTGGACCCGGCGTTGTTCGAAGAAGTAGCGGCGATCCTGCCTGGCCTGGTGCCCGAGGAACTCGGGCCCGTGCGCCAGCGGGCTCGCCGCTACGGGATCAAAGTGTGGTTCGGTCCACCGTCGAAGCCGATACGCGAGCACTACGAGGCGCAGGTGATCGGGGCGGCCGACGTGCCCGAGGCCAGGATTCTTGCCCTCGAGGTCGGCTTCCACGCCGAGCACACCAAGGAAGCCGAGAACGAAGCCGTGCTGGCCGCGCTCATGGCCAAGGAGCGGGCGTGGCGCAAGATCGTCGGCCGCGAGCCGGTGGCCGGCGAGTTCATCGGCGCCGCCGCCCATTGGCGCCGCATCTCCGAGACGTGGCCCGACCCCGACCTGGGCGAGCGCGGCCTCGCGTTCGAGATCGCCGCCCGCCTGACCGATTACGTCACCGGCCTCGAGCCCGTTCGCCGGGCACGTACACCGGCCGCAGCCGGGTGAGGTGTTGCCGCATGGCCGCGGCCGCGCCTTCGTGGTCGCGGTGCTCGATGAGGTCGTAGATCTGCGAGTGGTCGTCGGCGACCCAACGCCAGAACTGCTTGGGTGCGGTCTCTCGGAGGAAGTGGCCCCGCAGCACGCTCATCACTGGGTTGGCGATGACCGAGAGCAGCGGGTTGGCCGACGCCTCGAGGATCATACGGTGGAACGTGGTGTTGCCCTGGAACTGCTCGTCGGGGTCGAGGTCTTCCGACGAATCGGCGATGCACGCCTGCATGGCCGCGAGCTGGGCCGCGCTGCGGCGCTTGGCGGCCAGGCCGGCGGCCAGCACCTCGAGGTGTTGGGAGATCTCGAGGAACTGCTCGACGGTGACGGCGTCGGTGCCCGACATCAGCCCGAAGCTGGCCTCGAGGAAGTCGCCGATGTACTCGGGCTCGGGGACGGCCACCCTCGTCCCCCCGAGCGCGCCCCTGGTGGTGATGACGAGGTTCTGCGACGACAACACCCGCAACGCCTCACGGATCGTGCTGCGACTGACTCCGAACATCGCGCTGAGGTCGGGCTCGGTGGGCAGGCGCTCGCCCGGGGTGAGGTCGCCGCGGAGGATCAGCGACCTGAGCTGCTCGGCGACCTGGTGGTATGCAGGGCGCACCTTGGCGATCGAGAGCGCCGGGGCCAACGAAGCCACCCTCGGCGTAGGCGTCCGTTTGACGAGTTTCTTGCTCACCGGCATTTGTCTGATGTTAGTGGTCGGGAAAGCAACAAACATCAGATGTATTCATCTGGGTGAGTCATAACGTCTAGTGTTCTCCGCCAACGACTGGCAGACCGAAAGATCAGACGTATGAACAACCACGGAGCGTGGAGTAGGTTTCCGGCCGTGCCGAAGACCAAGCGCCAGTTCCAAGTCGAAATCGAAGCCAAGATCCTGGTGGACGCATTCGACGAAGCCTCCGCCCGGAAGAAGATCGAGAAAGCGCTCAGCCCGGGCAAGGCCCTCGATGCCGACGTGCAAGCGACCGGCGAAGTCTGGACCTACGCCGCCACCAAGGTCACCGGGGCTTAGCCGCTTCATTGCTGAGTTGTATGCCACATGTGGCATACAACTCAGCAATGAACGAGCACGTGAGATACGCCGCCCTGTTGCGGGGCGTCAACGTCGGTGGTCACAACGCCGTGGGGATGGCGCCGCTGCGAGAGGTGTTGTCGTCGCTCGGTTACGAGGACGTGGCCACCTTGCTGCAGAGCGGCAACGCCGTGTTCACCGCCCCGGCGTCGGCCAAGACCGACGGGGCCGCCCGCATCGAAGCCGCCGTCGCCGACCGCTTCGGCGTCAGCATCAAGGTATTGCTGCGCGACGCCAAGGCCATGGCCAAGGTGGTGGCCTCGAACCCCTGGCCCGAGCGGGCCGCGGCCGAGCCGGCCAAGGCCCACGTCGCCTTCCTCGGGGCCAAGCCGGCCGCGGCCAAGGTCTCGGCCGTCGACCACACCAAGTTCGCCCCCGACGAGCTCGTGGTGGTGGGCGACGCCGCCTACCTCTGGTATCCGAACGGCTCCGGCCGTTCAAAGCTCGGCGCCACCGTGTTCGAGAAGGGCCTCGGGGTGGTGGCCACCGCCCGCAACTGGAACACCGTGCTCAAGCTGCGGGACCTGATGTCGTGAACGGCCCGCACGGCGGCCGCGGCAACCCCGGCGAAAGCTAGCGCGCGCCCGCGCGTACGCTGGGCCCGAAATCACGGGCCCCCTGTGTTCGGGGTTTAGCAAAGGGGTGTGACAACAACGGTGGCGGCAGCGGCAGCGGCAGCGGCAGGCGGCGGAGAGCTGGTCAGCGGCTGTAGGTGAGGGGCGCCCGGTAGGAGGCGCCCATGAAGGGCTTGCCCCGCTTGTGGGCGTAGCGCCATTGCAACGAGATGCGGACGCCGACGGCCCGGCCGCCGAGGTACGGGACCGAGTGTTCCCAGTCGGCCTGGCACCGGCCGCCCATGACCAACAGGTCGCCGCCGCCGGGCGAAAGGTCGTGGGTGGCGCCGCGCCCCTCGTCGGAGTCGAGGCGGCGGTTGGCGCGGGGGCGCAACAGCCAGGGCCGGCGGGCGCCGAGGGTGAGGATGGCGATGACGGTGTCGTCGAGCCAGCGCATGTCGGTGTCGCGGTGGAACGCCTGGCCGTCCTGGCCGTTGCGGTAATGGATCATCCCGAACCCGCCGAACTGCGCGTGATAGCGCTGCTGCAGGGCCCGATGAACGGGCGCCAAGGACGGGTGAGGCAAAGGCCGCCCCGGCCGCCACGAAGAACCGAGCCGCCGCTCCTCGACCCAATGGTCGTAGCGATACAACCGGCTCGGCTGCCAGTCGACGCCGTGCAAAAGCGCATCGAACAGCCCGTCGGCCCCCGACAGCCAGCCCCGGCAGACGTCGACCCACGAGGTCTCGTCGAGCATGACCCGCTCGACCGAAGCCGAGCGGTCGACGGAGATGATCGAGGACGTCGACGTCACCCCGTCATTCTGACGTAGGCCCGGTGAAGTGTGGAGCGCGCTTCTCGGTGTGCGAGGCCAGCCCCTCCCGGGCGTCGGGGCCGGCGAACCCGAGGAACTCATAGGCCAGCGAGGCGTCGAGGATCGCGCTCTGGGCCCGGTACCAGTGGTTCAGCACCTGCTTGGTCCAGCGGATGGCCGACTGCGCGCCGCCCGCCAGCGACACCGCCACCTCGAGCGCCCGCTCCTGCACCAAGCCGTCGTCGACGCACAGCGACACCAGGCCGATGCGCTCGGCCTCCTCGCCGGTGAGCGTCTCGCACGTCAACAGGTAGTACTTGGCCTTGGCCATGCCGCAGAGCAACGGCCAGCAGATGGCGGCGTGGTCGCCAGCGGTCACGCCCAACCGGGTGTGGCCGTCGATGATGCGGGCGGTGCGGCCCACGACCGACACGTCGGCGAGGATGCCGGCCACCAAGCCGGCCCCCACCGCCGGCCCGTGGATGGCGGAAACGATCGGCTTCGAACAGTTGATGACGTTGAAGACGAGGTCGCGCGCCTCCCGCATCACCCGCAATCGCACGCCGTCGTCCGACATCAGGTCGTCGAGCAACTCGAAGCTGCCGCCGGCCGAGAACGCCTTGCCCGCGCCCCGCAGCAGCGCGACCCGGGTCGAAGCATCACGATCCACCGCCAGCCACACGTCGGCCAGCTCCCGGTGGACGTCGTGGTCGACGGCATTCAACCCGGGCCCGTCGAGGGTGATGCGCACGACGCCCTCGGCCGGGCGGTCGAATCGCAGGTGGGGAAAGGAGTCGTAGGCGTCGGGCACCGGCGCAGGGTATCGCCACCGCCTGCATCGCCATTCCGGACGAATACCACTGAACGCCCTTTTGCCACCACACCGCTACGGCAGGAATACTGGCCTCCGAGCTGGGGCCGAGGCGGGGAATGCGAATGGCTGGCGATCGCGTCATATTCGAGATTGGGCCAGTACCGGCCGCCGCCGCGCGGGCAGGTATCGAGCACGCATTGGTGGAGCTGAAGCACC
>JAXDPV010000020.1:0-2724 GCA_034668185.1 Actinomycetota bacterium | reverse complement strand
CGGGGTGGCGAGCAGGGTGTGGCCCAAGTAGTCGAGGGTCGGGTTGACCGCGGCCATGACCAGGCCGCGGAACCAGTCGTTGACCGCGGCCCGGACGCGCCCGCCGATGTCGAAGAAGCCGGGATGCTCACCGCCGGTCGGCTGCGCGTCGCCCGGCGATGTGGTCTCCGTCGTGGCCGGCGGCTGCCCGATCGGAGGAACAACGAGCGGAGGCGGCGCGACCGTCGTGGCCGTCGTCGCGGGCGGGGAGGTGTCGGCCGCGGCTGGCAGCGACGCCAGCGCGAGGCTGACGACGATCGCGGCCAACACGACGGCGCGGGCGACGAGTCTCATCCGCCGACGATCCCTCGCAGCACCGACAGCACCACCGGCGCCAGCAAGGCCAGGCCGTAGCCGGCGAGCGCGGACTTGAGGGTGAGCTTGGCCCGCTCGACCTGGCCGGGGTCGCCTCCCGCCATCACGTAGCGGGCCGCGCCGATCACGAAGAACAACGTCGCCACCGCGGCGAGCAGGCCCATGATCCAGAGGCGGGCGTTGTCCACCACCTGCCCGAGGGTCACCGGGTCGCCGGGCGCGGCCACCGCGGGCGTGGCCGACAGCATGACGCCGAGGAACGCCAACGCCGTGACGGCGCCCCATCGGCCTCTCCATCTCTTCATTTCGTTTCGCTCCTTCCGTCTCCGAGGACGGCTCGTCGTGGACGGGTCGCCCCTGGCGGATGGAGCCGGGCGAAGGGCGGGACTCACCTCCCTTCTTTGGCTGGGGCCGGATGCGCAAGACGTGAGGCCGGCCCGGCGTGGTCACACCCGCCAGGGGCAACCCGCACCCGCCAAACGGGACGGCGAGAGGCGATTCGTCACACATTTCGTCCGCGCACCCAAACGACGAGTCGGTTCTCGGCCCGGTTGCGCCGCATCCGGTAGGTGCCGTGCCGTCCGCCCCGCGACGCCGCGTAGTGGCGCAGGGGCACACCGCCGAGACGGGTCTCGCCAATCAGGTCGGCCTCCTCGTCGGACAGCACCCCCGCCTGCACGGCCTCGGCCAGCACGAAGTCGGGGTGACCCCACGGCCGGTGCGGCTCGGCCGGGAGGGCGCCGCTTCCGTGGCGGCCGTGCGCGGCCAGCTCTCGGGCGAAACGGTGCTTGGCCCGCCCCGCCGCCCGCGACACCAGGCGGGACGCCACCCGCTCACGAGGGACGCCGGCGGCGAGTGCCTCCAACAACCCGGCCAGGGCGTCGGCCTCCAGATCGGCCACGCCCTGGGGCCACGTCCGCGCCAACGGGATCAGCGCGTTCCGCAGCCCCGGCAGCAGCACCCCGGCCAGGCCGACCGTCCACGCCCCGCCCTGGGCCGCGGCCCGGCGGGCCAACAGCCCCACCGCTGCGTCGCGGGCCTCGTAGGGGGTGCTCGGATGGAGCAACATCCCGCCAAGCTCGGTGAGCGGGATCACTCGTCGGGGGAACGGCGGGCCGACCTCCCGGCCGTGGACGGCCAAGGGGGACGGCCCCTGGCAGAGGAGCCGGAATGTTGCCTCCAGCGCCTCGAACGGGGACTGCTCGGTCACGGTCTGCCTCCTGGCTCGCTTGCGGGAGAGATGCGGGTCGAGGAGGCCAAACGCGCCGAACAAGTTCGCCACGGCCGCGTGACGGATCGAGGGCCGTCGGCGCCTGTTGCGCGGCTGTTGCAGGCGTTGACCAGCGGCTTTGCGCTTCGGCTGCTCGACGCGGAGCGCCGAGATTTTTTCTGGCGGCTCGCCCGGTGTCGTCCGGCCGGCCCGCGCTGTTGCGCGGCTGTTGCGCTCCCGGCGCCGTTGTCTTCGGTCTCATCCCGGCCAATGCGCGCGCCAGGCGTTGACACGGAGGTTGACACCGGCGGTTGCCAGGCCCCGGTGTCATCCCGCCACGGCTCCGCTGCTGCTCTCCGGCCACGACTCGTAACGGGCGCCGCAGATCGCAAACGCCACGCAGAAATCGCGCCCGGCGGTTGTGACGAAACGGGCTTCGTCGTCCCGTTTGGCTGGTGACCACGCGCAGATGTGGGGCCGGGGCGAGCCCATGGCCCGAGACACCAACCCCGAGGGCGTGCCCCTCACCGTCTGGCTCGTCACCCCCGCCGGTGACGACCCCAACCATGGAGCAGCGAGGCGCCGCCGGCTGGCTGCGCTCGTCCTCGACGCCTACTGCCCGCCCGGCGGCGTCACGGCAGACTTCGCGCCCGGCCGGGGCGAGGTTCTAGCAGCCGCCACCGCCACCGGCCGGAGCGCAATCGCCCTTCTGCCGTCACCGCTCTGCCAAGGAAGGCCGCCGGCTTCGCTGCGCGACCTGCGCGACCGCGCCGACCTGGCCGTCGCGTTGCCACCCGAATCCCACCTCGGCCCGCTCCGACCGCACCCGCTCTCATCCGCCGCCGTCGATGCGCTCGCCCGGCGCGCCGAGCTGGTGCTTCGACCGGGCGGCATGTTCGTCGTCGGGACGGTGGCCGCCGCCTCCTCGCGCGACGTGGTAGCCGAGTCAATCGAGGCCGCGACGTGCCGCGGCCTCGGCTACTTCCAGCACGTCGTCGCCTTCGTCGCTCCCGAGGTGACCGCCGCCGACGCGGCGCCGACCGACGAGGACCGCCGCGTCGGTCACGTCGACCTCCTCGCCTTCGTTCGGGGGTCGCGATGACGGCGCGGTCGTCGGTGTGGTTGGTCGCGCAACGACCGAGCCGCGAGCAGCGACGAGG
>JAXDPV010000019.1:0-9631 GCA_034668185.1 Actinomycetota bacterium | reverse complement strand
ATGGCGGTGCTGCCCAACGGGTCGGGCTATTGGCTCGTCGCCTCCGACGGCGGGGTCTTCAGCTTCGGCAAGGCCGCGTTCTTCGGCTCGACCGGCGACCTGGTGCTGAACTCGCCCATCGTGGCCGCGGCCCCGAGCGCCACCGGCCTCGGCTACCTCTTCACCGCCGCCGACGGCGGGGTCTTCGCCTTCGGCGACGCCGGCTTCTTCGGCTCGGCCGCCTCCCTCGGCAAGCTCAACAAGCCCATCGTCACGATCGCGGTCAAACCCTAACCACCCACCCACCCGCTTTTGGGTGCCAGATCTAACGCCCTGGCGTGAGATCTGGCACCCAAAACGGGTCGGTAGGCTCCGCCCCGATGGAGCCCATTCTTCTCGTCGTCATCTTCGTGTTGGTCGCGGTCACGACCGCGGGTGTGGTGGTGGCGCGCCGCCGCCCCCGCGGTATCGAGCTCGAGCCGCCCCCGCCTTCTCCCGAGTTGGTCGAGCAGGTCGAGGAGGCGCTGGCCGAGGTCGAGGCCCCCGTCCTCGAAGCGCCGGTCCCGCAACCACAACCCGAGCCCGAGCCCGAGCCGGAGCCCGAGGTCGTCAAGCCGCGGTTCCGCGATCGGCTGGGCAAGGCCAGGTCGCTGCTGGCCGGCTACGTCGGCTCGGTCCTGTCCCGCACCGACATCGACAACGAGACGTGGGACGAGCTCGAAGAAGCGCTGGTGCGGGCCGACGTCGGCGTGGGCCTCACCACCGACCTCCTCGACGAGCTCAGCAACCGGGTGAAGGCCGAGCGAATCACCAACTCGGCCGAGCTCCTCGACGCCCTCAAGGCCGAGCTCAAGAAGATGCTCGACGAAGGCGACCGCTCGTTGCGCTACGAAGCCGGCGGCCCCAACGTGTGGCTGTTCGTGGGCGTCAACGGCGTGGGCAAGACGACCACCATCGGCAAGCTCGGCAAGCGGGAAGCGGCCAACGGCCACCAGGTCGTGATGGCCGCCGGTGACACCTTCAGGGCGGCCGCGGCCGAGCAGCTCGAGCTGTGGTCGAAGCGGGCCGGCGCCGACCTCGTCCGGGGTGCCGAGGGCGCCGACCCCGGCTCGGTGATCTTCGATGCCGTCGAGCGGGCCGCGGCCCGCAACGCGGATCTCGTGCTGGCCGACACCGCCGGCCGCCTGCACACCAAGGTCAACCTCATGGAGGAGCTGAAGAAGGTGCGCCGCATCGCCGAGCGCCCTCCGGCCAAGCTGTCCGAGGTGCTGCTCGTCATCGACGCCACCACCGGCCAGAACGGGCTCGTCCAGGCCAAGCAGTTCACCGACGCCGTCGGCGTCACCGGCATCGTGCTCACCAAGCTCGACGGCACGGCCAAGGGCGGCATCGCCCTCGCCATCCAGCACGAGCTCGGCATCCCCATCAAGCTCGTCGGCCTGGGCGAGAGCGCCGACGACCTCGTCGAGTTCGACCCCGACGAGTTCGTCGAGGCCCTCTTCAGCTAATGCGCTTGCTGGCGGTGGGGGCCGTGGCGGCGTTGCTCGTGGCCGGGCTCGGCGGCTGCACCAAGGCGGGCACCGACGCCACCGGCCGTGTACATCCGAAGCTCCCGCTCGGGAGCCTTGGCTCCTCTCCGACGGCGGCGGACTACCGGCTCGCGCCCGGCGCCGGCCAGGACGCACCCACCCGGGCCGAGGCCTACCGGATGGCGCCCGACAAGGTCGACCGCGACCGGGTCAAGAAGATGGCGGCCGCCTTCGGGGTGAAGAGCGACACTGTCGAAGGCACCGAGGGACACGACTTCGTCGTCGCCGACGGCACTACCAACGTCGGCGTCATCTGGAACGGCCTCGTGTCGTGGACCTTCGGGCGCACCGACAAGCCGCGAGGCCCGGTCAACTTGTCGTCGGCCGACGCCGAGGCCAAGGCCCGGTTCGTGCTGGCCCACGCCGGCATCGACCTCGACGGCACCACTGCGAAGGTGGGCGCCGACAACGGCTCCACCATGTCGGTGAACTTCATCCCGACCGTCGGGGGCCTGCCCGTCCTCGGCCTGCAGACGACGGTATCCCTCGGCGAGAACGGCGTCGTCACCTACGCCGCCGGCTACCTGTCGCAGCCCGAGTCGCTCGGCAACTAAGACCTGGCTCCGGCCGATGCCGTGCTGCAGCGCGTTCCCCCAGCACCGGCCGGGAGTGGGGGCCAAGTCGTGGAGCTGACCACGGTCCGGCCGATCCTGGTGCTGGCCACCAATGGGTGCGCTGGCGACCCGGCCTACCTGGTGCCGGCCTTCGCCTTTGCCACCGCGGGCCAGGGCGAGGACGCCACCGGCCCGTGGCCGGTCTCGGCCGTGGCCGACGCCGAGGTGGCCAAGACGCCCACGACCACCGTTCCCACGGCCGACTGCGCCGGGTTACCGCCAGAGGAGCAGCGGCCGGTACCCTGACGGACCGCATGTTCGACTCCCTCAGCGACCGTTTCGACGGCATCTTCACCCGGCTCCGGGGCAAGGGCCGCCTGGGCGAGGCCGAGGTCGACGAGGCCCTGCGGGAGATCCGCCTGGCCCTGCTCGAGGCCGACGTCAACTTCAAGGTCGTCAGGGGCCTGGTCGACCGCATCAGGGAAGCGACGGTCGGGGCCGAGCTGTCCAAGAGCCTGAGCCCGGCCCAGCAGGTCATCAAGATCGTCCACGACGAGCTGATCACCACCCTCGGCGGCGAGACCCTCAAGATCACCTACGCCAGCAAGCCGCCGACCGTCGTGCTGCTGGCCGGCCTCCAGGGCTCGGGCAAGACGACCGGTGCGGCCAAGCTGGCGAGGTGGTTCAAGCAGCAGGGCCGCAACCCGCTGCTGGTGGGCGCGGACCTCCAACGGCCGGCCGCGGTCGAGCAGCTCCGGGTGCTGGCCGGCCAGGCCGGCGTGCCCATGTACTCCGAGGCGTCCGACCCGGTGACGGTGGCCACCAACGGCCTGGAGGAAGCCCGCCGCCTGGGCAAGGACGTGCTCATCGTCGACACCGCCGGCCGCCTCACCATCGACGAGGAGCTGATGGAGGAGGTCCGCCAGATCTCCAAGGCGGTCACCCCCGACTACACCTTCCTCGTCATCGACGCCATGATCGGCCAGGCGGCGGTCGAGACGGCCGAGGCCTTCCACCAGACCCTCGAGCTCGACGGCGTCATCCTCTCCAAGCTCGACGGCGACGCCCGTGGCGGCGCTGCCCTGAGCGTGAAGGAGGTCGTGGGCCGGCCCATCGCCTTCGCCTCGGTGGGGGAGAAACTGGCCGACTTCGAGCCCTTCCACCCCGACCGCATGGCCAGCCGCATCCTCGGCATGGGCGACGTCCTCACCCTCATCGAGCGGGCCGAGCAGGAGTACGACCAGGACGTCGCGGCCAAGGCGGCCCAGGCCCTCCAGGAAGGCCGGTTCACCCTCGAGGACTTCCTCGAGCAGATGCAGCAGATCAAGAAGATGGGGCCCCTCCAGGGGATCATCGGTATGCTGCCCGGGATCCCGAAGGAGCTCAAGAACGCCAACATCGACGATCGCGAGCTCGGCCGGGTCGAAGCGATCATCCGGTCGATGACGCCGACGGAGCGCCAGAACCCCGACAGCATCAACGGGTCGCGCCGCCTGCGGATCGCCAACGGCAGCGGGTCGACCACCTCAGAGGTCAACCTGCTGTTGAAGCAGTTCAAGGAAGCCCAGAAGATGATGAGCGCCATGGGCCTCGGCAGGGTCATGGCCAAGAAGAAGGCCAAGAAGGGCAAGAAGGGCGGCGGTCGCACGACGCCCAAGGGCCATAGGCCCTGATCACGAGAGAGAAGAAGCACTGTGGCTGTGAAGCTCCGCCTGATGCGGATGGGCAAGACCAAGCAACCGACGTACCGACTGGTGGCGGCCGACGCCCGCTCGCCCCGTGACGGGCGGTTCATCGAGATCGTGGGCACGTACCAGCCCCGGCAGGAGCCGTCGGCGATCGACATCGACAACGCCAAGTGCGTCAAGTGGCTGCAGCAGGGCGCGCAGCCGACCGACCGGGTCGAGAAGCTGCTGAAGCTCTCGGGGGCGTGGGACGAGTTCCAGGCCTCGAAGACCTCGAAGTGAGCGACGCCGAGGACGACGTCTACGCCACCGACCTCGAAGACGAGCCCGAGGAGTTCGAGGACGAGGTCGGCGGCGAGGGCAACCGGGTCGACGGCGGCGCCGCCGGCGCGGTGCTCGAGTTCGTGGCCCGCTCGATCGTCGACGAGCCCGACGCCGTCGTGGTCGAACACGAGCGCGACCGCCGGGGCACGATGCTGCGGCTGCACGTGGCGCCCGACGACATGGGCAAGGTCATCGGCCGGCGGGGCCGGGTCGCGCAGGCGATCCGCTCGGTGGTGCGGGCCACGGCGGCTCGCGAGGGCACCGAGGTCAACGTCGACATCGTCGACTGAGTTGCTCGAGGTCGGCCGCATCGCCAAGGCCCACGGCATCAAGGGCGAGGTGCTGGTCGACCTCCTGACCGACCGGGTCGAGCGGGTGGCCGTCGGTTCGGTGCTCTCCACCAAGTCCGGCCAGGAGCTGGTGGTGACGTTCTCGTCGTCCCACCTGGGCAAGTGGATCGTGCGCTTCGAAGGCGTCGGTACCCGCACGGAGGCCGAGGCTTTGCACGGGCTCGTGTTGTTCGCCGAGCCCATCGACGACCCCGATGCCCTGTTTGTCCACGACCTGATCGGCTCGACGGTCGTGGCCGACGGCGTGGTCATCGGCACGGTGGCTTCGGTCGAGGCCAACCCCGCCAGCGACCTGCTGGTGCTCGACAACGGCAAGCTGATCCCGGTGCGCTTCGTGGTCGACCGCTCGGCGGGCCGCCTCACCGTCGACCTCCCCGAAGGCCTGCTCGACCTCTGAGGCCCCGCGGCCCGGTATCGTCGGCCTCGTGCCCCGTCGCTCCGCTCTGCTCGCCACCGTTGCGCTCCTGTTGGTCGCCTTCGGCGCGCCGGTTGCGTCGGCCGCCCCCGGCGGCGGCTCCGGGCGGGGGGCGGGCCAATACATCGTCGTGTTGCGCGACGACGGCTCCGATCCGGAGACGGTGGCCGACCAGCACCGGGCCCGTCACGGCGCCGACGTCTCGTTCGTGTACAGCGCGGCCATCCGTGGTTACGCCGCGACGATCCCCGACGCCAACGTCGACGACGTGCGCCGCGACCCGTCGGTCCTGTTCGTCGGCGAGGACCGGCTGGTGTCGGCCAGCGCGCAGACGTTGCCGACCGGCATCGACCGGATGGACGCCGACCTCAGCTCCCAGCTCTCGGGGAACGGCAGCGGCGCGGTGAGCGGCCCGGCGGTGGCAGTCATCGACACCGGGTCCGGCCCGCACGGCGACCTCAACGTGGTGGGCGGCTTCAACTGTTCGACCGGCAAGAGCTTCGACGACGGCAACGGCCACGGCACCCACGTGGCCGGCACCATCGGGGCCAAGGACGACGGCAACGGCGTCGTCGGTGTCGCCCCCGGCGTGCGCCTGTACTCGGTGCGGGTGCTGAACAACCAGGGCTCGGGTTCGTGGTCGTCGGTGGCGTGCGGCATCGACTGGGTCACCCGGAACGCCAGCGCGCTCAACATCAAGGTGGCGAGCATGAGCCTCGGCGGCGGCGGGAGCGACGACGGCAACTGCGGCAACACGAACAACGACGCCCTCCACCGGGCCATCTGCCGGTCGGTCGCGGCCGGCGTCACCTACGTCGTGGCCGCCGGCAACGAGAGCACCAACCTGGCCGCGTCGGTTCCTGCGGCCTACGACGAAGTGCTCGCCGTGACTGCGGTGGCCGACTTCAACGGCCGGCCGGGCGGGGGCGGCGCGGCGACGTGCCGGGCCGACGTCGACGAGACCCCGGCCGACTTCTCCAACTTCGCCATCGCCGGCACGGCGGACGCCGGCCACACCATCGCCGCCCCGGGCGTGTGCATCCTCTCGACGTGGAAGGGCGGCGGCTACAACACGATCTCGGGCACGAGCATGGCCACGCCCCACGTGAGCGGACTGGCGGTGCTGTGCCTGTCGACCGGGCAGTGCGCGGGCACGCCGGCCCAGGTGATGGCCAAGCTGCGGTCGGATGCGGCGGCGCGACCGGCGGGCTACGGGTTCACCGGTGATCCGGCGAGCCCGTTGACGTCCGGCGGCCAGACCCTCTACTTCGGCCACCTGGCCTACGCCGGCGGTTCCTGACCCCTGCGCATCGACGTCTTCACCATCTTCCCGGCGATGCTCGAGTCGTTCTTCGGCGAGAGCCTGCTGGGCAAGGCCAGGCAGCGTGGCCTCGTCGACGTGCGGGTCCACGATCTGCGTGAGCACACGACCGACGTCCACCGCAGCGTCGACGACATGCCCTTCGGCGGGGGGGCGGGCATGGTGCTCACGCCCCAGCCGGTGTTCGCCGCCGTCGAGGCCGCGGCGCCGCCCCGGCCGCTGTACCTGCTCTCGCCCGGGGGACGCACGTTCGACCAGGGCATGGCCCACGACCTCTCGTCGTCGGCCGGCTTCAGCCTCTTGTGCGGCCGCTACGAGGGTGTCGACCAGCGGGTGGTCGACCACCTGTGCGACGGCGAGCTCAGCATCGGCGACTACGTGCTCGGCGGGGGCGAGGTCGCGGCCATGGTGGTGGTCGAGGCGGTCGTCCGCCTGGTGCCTGGGGTGATGGGCAACGAGGCCTCGGGCGACGACGAGTCGTTCACCAGCGGGTTGCTCGAATACCCGCAGTTCACCCGGCCGGCCGAGTTCCGTGACCTCCCCCCGGTCCCCGAGGTCCTCCGCTCCGGCGACCACGGCCGCATCGCCCGCTGGCGCCTGGCCGCCGCCCTCGACCGCACCCGCCGGGCCCGCCCCGACCTCATCGAGGCCAGGGGCGGCCTGACCGACGCCGAGCGCCAGCTCCTCGCCGACTTCGGCTACCCTTGGACGTTCTCCGAATCACCCTCCGAGGAGCCTGACGCGCCATGAACCCCACCGACCTGGTCGACCGCAGCAGCCTGCGGGACGACGTCCCCGACTTCGGGCCGGGTGACACCCTCAAGGTTCACGTGCGGGTCGTGGAAGGAAGCCGCGAGCGGGTCCAGGTGTTCCAGGGCGCGGTCATCCGCCGCCAGGGTTCCGGGATCAGGGAGACGTTCACCGTCCGCAAGGTGAGCTTCGGCGTCGGCGTCGAGCGCACGTTCCCGGTACACAGCCCGATCCTGCAGAAGATCGAGGTCGTGACCCGAGGCGACGTCCGCCGGGCCAAGCTCTACTACCTGCGGGAGCGCAGCGGGAAGGCCGCAAAAATTAAGGAGAAGCGGGCAGCAAGGTGATGCAGTGGGAGCCGGCCGTCGCTCCCGAAGAGGACGAGGGCCTGGCCCCGTTCGCCGAGCCCAGCCACGACCGGACCGGCAGCAACGCCAACGGCGGCGCCGGCTTCCTCAGGGAGTTGCCCCTCCTGCTGCTGGTCGCCCTGGTGGCCGCCTTCCTGGTGCGCACGTTCGTCTTCCAGGCGTTCTACATCCCGTCGCCTTCGATGGGCTGCGCCCAGTGCCCGGTCCACACCCTCGAGATCGACGACAAGGTCATGGTGTCGAAGATCAGCTACCGGCTCCACGACCCGAGGCGCGGCGACATCGTCGTCTTCCAGTGCCCGCCCCTGGCCGCGTGCGACAACAAGCCGGCCTCGGCCAACCCGATCGTGCGGGCGGTTCACTTCGTGGGCGAGCGGGTCGGCGTGATCCCGCCCTCGACCGAGGACTACATCAAGCGGGTGATCGGCCTGCCCGGCGAGACCGTCGAAGGCCGCAACGGCCGGGTCTACGTCAACGGCCTGCTCCTCGATGAGCCCTACCTCACGCCCTCGGTCGTCACCAGCGACTTCGGCCCCCGCCCGGTGCCGCCCGGCCAGCTCTGGGTCATGGGCGACAACCGCCAGAACTCGGGCGACAGCCGGGTCTTCGGCCCCATCGACAAAGGCTCGGTGGTGGGCCGCACGATCCTGCGCCTGCTGCCCGTACGCCGGGCCGCCTTCCTCTGAGTGTGAACCGCCGTAGCATGAGCGCATGAGCGCCGAAGACCTCGAGCGGTACGAAACCGAGATCGAGCTGCAGCTCTACCACGAGTACAAGGCCGTGCTCCCGATGTTCCGCTACGTCGTGGAGACCGAGCGCCGCTTCTACCTCGCCAACGAGGTCGACATGGTGCCCCAGAACGAGGACGGCCGGCCCTACCTCCGCATCAACCTCAAGGACGCCTGGGTCTGGGACATGTACCGGCCGGCCAGGTTCGTCACCAACGTCAGCGTGGTGACCTTCAAGGACGTCAACGTCGAGGAGCTCCCCGAGAAAGAGCTGTGAGCCGCGCGCTGGGGATCAGTGGCGAGGACGCGGCCGCGGCCTGGTACGTGGCCAACGGCTACGACGTCGTGGCCCGCAACTGGCGCTGCCGCGACGGCGAGCTCGACCTGATCGTGCGCCACGGCCGCACCTACGTCTTCTGCGAGGTCAAGACCCGCACGACGAGGGCCTTCGGCGCCCCCGTCGAGGCCGTCACCCGGGACAAGCAGCAGCGGGTCAGGCGGCTGGCGGCCACCTGGCTCCAGCGGGACGCGCCCAGGCCGGCGGCCGCCATCCGTTTCGACGTGGCGTCGGTCGAGGGGGCCGAGGTGGAGGTCGTCCAGGGCGCCTTTTAGCGGCCAGGGCGTGACCGACGACCGCGATGAAACACTTGCACGATCTTCCTTCGCCGTAGACACTTTGCCCGGGATCGTCCCGTTTGCGACTGCGGGCGGGCGATGAGGCGGAGGACGAGACGATGGCGGGATCCATTCGTTGGGGCATGCGCAGGCGTGCGGTCGGGGCGATGTCGTGCGCGGCCCTGCTCATGGCCGGGCTCACGGCCCTGCCGGTCGCACCCGCGGCCGCGGCCGAGCAGGTCGACCAGCACCTGACGCCGGAGCGCGACTGCACCGCGGCCAACTACCCGGCCTCGGCCGGCGGCGGCGGGGGCTCGGCCACGGTCGTGGCCCGCGAGTCGTTCGTGCCCCAGGCCAACCGGGCGACGGCGGTGGTGCTGTGCGTCAACGCCACCGGGATCGGCGCCAACGTCACCGGCCGCATCCGCACCGGCGGCCTCGACGGCAGCGGCCCGGTCATCGCCACCTTCAGCGCCACGGCCCCGGCCACCGGCTACCAATGGCTCCGGGCCAACCTCGACGCCAAGCTCCTCACCACGCCGGGCCGGTCGTTCGTTCTCGAGGCCACCCTCCCGGGCAACGTCGAGTGGCACGGAACGTGCGGCGCCGTCGTCGGCGTCTGCCTCATCGCCTCGTCGAGCGACGAGTACCCCGCGGGCTCGGCGTCCGCGCCCGGCACCGGCCCCCTCGGCCTCGCACCCATCGGCGACTTCGCCTTCCGGACCATGGCCGACCCCGACCCCCGGCTCTTCCTCCGCCAGGGCGACTTCCGGGCCTCGGTCGGCCAGCGCACCGAGGAGTCCTTCGACGCCTTCCCCAACGGCACCGTCGTCACCGACCAGGTTCCGGGCGTGGCCTTCAGCTCGCCCAACGGACCGGTGACGGCCACGGCCTCGCCGTCGGCCGCGACCCCGCCCAACGTGCTCACCGGGCCCGTGCCCCTGGCGGTCACG
>JAXDPV010000018.1:0-21734 GCA_034668185.1 Actinomycetota bacterium | reverse complement strand
GGTGCGTTCCTCCACCGTCGGCTGGAACCACAGCAGGCCGCCGGGCCGGCCCTTGAAGATCGCCACCTGGCCGTGGTCGAGGCCGACGTAATAGGCGCCCCTGGCGTACACGCCGATGGCGGCCCCGGCCCCGCCGACCACGATCAACAGCAGCACGACGAAGATCGCGACCCTCGGGGTCAGCCGCCGGCTCGGGAGTTGGTGCTCGTCGGGGGGCGAGGTGTCGTTTTCCCACGAGCCCTTGGCGCCGCGCCCGATGTCCCTGAGCTGGGCGTTGCGTTGGTCGGCGGTCATGAGCCCGTGGCTGGTGACGGTGGCGTCGTCCTCGGCGGCGAGGGATTCGGACGCGGCCTCGGCCCGGCCGTCGTCGTCGACCACGTCGACGATCACGACGCTGATGTTGTCGCCGCCGCCGTGGGCGTTGGCCATGTCGACGAGGTGTTGCGCGGCTTCGGTGGGGTCGGCGATCGTTCGCAGCACCTTGGCCACGTCGCCGTCGCCGACCTCGTTGTAGAGGCCGTCGCTGCAGACGAGGAGGCGGTCGCCGGTGTAAGGGATGAGGTTCTGGAGGTCGGGGCCTTCGCCGTAGGCCTGGCCGAGCGCCCTGGTGATGATGTTGCGGCGGCGGTCGACGGCGGCCTCGGCTTCGGTGAGCTGGCCCTGGCGCAGCAACTCCTGGGGGAGGCTGTGGTCGTCGGTGAGCTGGGTGAGCTCGTTGTCACGGAAGAGGTAGGCGCGGGAGTCGCCGATGTGGGCGATGACGAGGAGGTCGTCCTCGCTGTTGTTGGCGTCGTCGCCGGGGACGAGGGCGATGATCGTCAGGGTGGTGCCCATGTTGCGGAGCTCGGCCGAGGCCTTGCTCTCCTTGGCCACCGCCAGGTTGGCCTCGGCCACGGCGTCGGCCACCCCTTCGGCCGACGGGTTGCGGGCGAAGGCGTCGCGGATCGCCTTGATGGCGGCCAGCGATGCGACCTCGCCGCCCTGGTGGCCGCCCATGCCGTCGGCCACGGCGAAGATGGTGCCGCCCTCGAGGATCATGTCCTGGTTGACGTGGCGGCGGCGGCCGACGTCGGTCGCGCTGCCCGATCTGAGGGCCGTCATTTGGCCACCTCGAGCACGGTCTTGCCGATCATCAGGCGGTCGCCGTTCCTGAGCTCGATGGGGCTGCCGGCCACCTTCTCCTTGTTCCTCGTTCCCCGCCTGTTGAGGTACGTGCCGTTGGTCGAGCCCAGGTCTTCGACGAACAGTTGGCCGTCCTTGCGGAAGATGCGGGCGTGGAGCTGGGACGCGTAGGTGTCGTCGACCCGCACCTGGCAACCGGCGGCCCTTCCGACGGTGAGCTCGGCCCCGAGGTCGAAGGCCTGGCCCTTCCGCTCCTGGGGCTCGACGACCTTGAGGCGGCCGGGCGCGCCCTTGCCGCTGCCGGCATTCGGGATCGTCAGGTCCTTGGTCGCTGCCCGGGGTTGGGCGTGGGCTTGGGCCGGGCTGACCTCGGCCCACACGGCCCGGAGGACGCGCAGGAAGAAGAGGTAGACGAGGGCCAGCAGGAGAAACTTGAGGATCGTCAGCAGTGACTCGGGCATCAGCCGCTTTCGAAGCGCAACGTGTGGCTGCCGATGGTGATGGTGTCGCCGTCGGTGAGGTCCCTCGGCTGCTTCACGCCGGCGCCGTTGAGCTTGGTGCCGTTGAGCGAGCCCAGGTCGACCAGGGTGAACTTGGTGGCGTCGTCGGTGTCTCTTCTGATCTCGGCGTGGCGCTTGCTGACGTGGGGATCGTTGAGGACGATGTCGCACTCGGGGTTGCGGCCGATCGTGACCGGCTCGGCGGCGCTGACCTCGATGCGGGTGCCGTCCTCGGTGACGATCGCCCCCGACGGGCCGCCCCCCGGGCCCTCGACGATGTCCGATGCCACCAGGAACTCGCCCGAGCCCAGGCCCTCGTCGGTGTGGAAGGTGATCTTCACCGGGCCCATGAGGACGTAGCCCTCTTCCTTGGCGTGCTCCCTGGCGTAGCCGGCCAGGTCGGTGGTCACCGCCGTCTCCATCTTGGCGATCACGGCCTCGTAGTCGTTCTTGGCCACGGCCACGGTGAACTCGTTGGGGGCGATCACGCCCCGCACGCCGACCGTCCGCCTGACGTCCATCTCCCTCGTCAGGCGCCGGCCGACCTCGATCGGCGTCAGCCGTGCTCTGAACGCCTTCGCGAAGACACCTTCGACGAGACGCTCGAGTCGGCGCTCGAACTCCTGCAGGGCCATGGCCTACGGAGCCTACCCAGGCATACTCGCCGTTCACGCTCGTCGGGCTACATTGGTCCCTCCACTCGGGCGAGTGGCGGAATTGGCAGACGCGCAGGATTCAGGTTCCTGTGTCCGAAAGGATGTGGGGGTTCAAGTCCCCCCTCGCCCACTGCGGCAGCGGGCAGTTTTGGGTACCCGACGGCCGACGTCATCGGATTCGCTGCCGACATTTCCGACCAAGCAGACTCGCCGGGTGGCGAAGGATGGCATCCGGAGCGGGCGGCTTTCGCGGGGGCTGCCGCTCGCCGGGCTCGCCGTGCGGCAGGGCCTCGGGCGGGTTGCGGGGAAGCTGACCCGCGACGAGCAGAAGCGGCTCGACCGGTTCACCCGCGAGGCGGAGCGCTACGTCGCGGTGCTCGGCGACATGAAGGGCGTGGCCATGAAGGTCGGCCAACTCCTGTCGTTCCTCGACGCGGGCGCCATCCCCGACCAGTACCGGGCGGCGTACCAGCAGATCGTCGGGACGCTGCAGGCCGACGCGCCGCCGATGCCCTTCGAGACGGTGCGCGATGTCCTCGAGCGGGAGCTCGGGCGCCCCGTCGACGAGGTGTTCGCCTGGATCGGGGAGCGCCCAATGGCGGCGGCATCGATCGGCCAGGTCCACGCCGCCCGCCTGCCCGACGGCCGGGAGGTGGTGGTCAAGGTCCAGTACCCGGGCGTCGGCGACGCCATCCGGGCGGACCTTCAGAACACCGAGTTGATCGCCGCGTTCGCCCGCTTCGGGATGAAGCTTTCGCCGATCCGGATCACCGCCGATCCGACCGCCATCGCCGAGGAGATCACCGAACGGATCACCGAGGAGCTCGACTACCGGATCGAGGCGGCGAACCAGGCCGAGTTCCGCTCCAACTACGAGGGCCATCCGTTCATTCGTGTTCCCGAGGTCGTCCCGGAGCTGTCGACCGAGCGGGTCCTGGTGATGGACCAGCACACCGGACTCCGGTGGACCGCGGCCCTCGAGCAGCCTCAGGCGCTCAAGGACAAGTGGGGTGAGGTCATCAACCGGTTCGTGTTCGGCTCGCTCTACGAGTTCGGCGCCTTCAACGCCGATCCCCACCCCGGCAACTATCTCTTCCACGACGACGGCGGGGTCACGTTCCTCGACTTCGGCTGCGTGAAACGGTTCTCGGTGGAGCAGATGGTGGTGATGCGCCGCCTGTCCAAGGCGGTCTTCGAGGACGACGACGCCGAGACGACGTTCCAGTGTCTCGTCGACCTCCGGTGCATCCCACTCGGGAGCAAGCTCCAACTGCAGCGCGTCTTCGACTGGTGGGCTCCCATCTTCGACCCGGCGCAGGGCGCGGAATCGTTCACCTTCACACCCGAATTCGCGGCGTGGGTGATCGAGCGCAACTTCGGTCCCCTCGGTGAATGGGGCGACGTCGTCCGCGGCATGGGCATCGGGCCGGAGTCGAAGGACTGGCTGTTCCTCACCCGCATCCAGGTCGGTCTGTACAGCGTGCTCGGCGCGTTGCGGGCGACCTGCGACTGGGGAGCCGTCCACGACGAACTGATGAACGGCGGTCCACCTCGGACTGACCTGGGCCGGCTGCACCAGGCTTGGAAGGCGGCTGGGACGTAGCCGTTCCGGCAGGCGGGTTGAAATCGGGTGGAGCGCTGGATACGTTCCAACATGCCGATCGACCGCGACCGCTTCTGGCTGCGCTGGACGGGGCGGGCGCTGGCGGGGGTGACAGTCCTCTTCGTCGTCGTCCAACTGGTGCCCTACGGCCGCCACCATGCGGCGCCGCCCGTCACCCGTGATGCGCCGTGGGTTTCGGCCTCCGACCGCCGGCTCGCCGTGGCCGCCTGCTACGACTGCCACAGCAACCGCACCCGCTGGCGTTGGTACACCAACGTGGCCCCGTCGTCGTGGTTGACGCAGTCGCACGTCGACGAAGGGCGGGCCAAGCTCGACTTCTCCGAGTGGGACCGGCCGCAGCGGACACGGGACATGGGCAAGGCGGTTCGTGGCGGATCGATGCCGCCCTCGTCGTACACGTTGGTCCACCCCGACGCCCGCCTCTCGGCCGCCGAGCGCCAACGGCTCGTTACGGCCCTCGAGGCGCTCCCGTCGCCGGGTCGTTAGAGGCCGTGGCTCAGCCCAGTGTGGATTGAGCTTTGACGACGGGCATCGGCGTCGCCATGGCCCGCGAGCACTTCGGCAATCGCCATGCGTAGGTCGGCCATTGCTCCCTAGTTGTAGCTTCCTCGGATGACGGTTCGATTCGAGGTCGAGACGGTCATCCCGGCGCCGAGAGAGAAGGTGTTCGACCTGTCCCTCGACATCGACACCCACGTGGCGTCGATGGCGGCGTCGAAGGAGCGGGCCGTCGCCGGCGTCGTCACGGGGGTCATCGGTCTCGGGGAAGAGGTCACCTGGCGGGCCACCCATTTCCGCGTCCCGTTCACCATGACCAGCCGGATCACGGAGCTCGACCGGCCCAGACGCTTCGTCGACGAGCAGGTGCGGGGCCCGTTCCGGAGGTTCCGCCACGAGCACGTCTTCGAGGAGGCCAGTGACGGCCGCACGAAAATGATCGATCGCATCAGCTTCGATGCGCCCGTCGGTGCCGTGGGCCGCCTCGTCGAATGGGCGTTCCTCGGCCGCTACATCCGCGGCCTGATCCTCGAACGCAACCGCTACCTCGGCGGCTAGGAGATCGTCGTCCGAATTACGCCGAGCGGTCCTTGGCGACCTCGTCCAAGGACTCGTACTCCTCGCCGGTGTCGACGAAGTCCTCGAACTGGATCACCTTCATCTCGGTGAACCGGTCGCGCAGCCAGCCATTGTTGGCGTCCAGCAACCCGAGCTTCTTGCAGTTGGGAACGATCTTGGCGAAGAGAAGCTGCTGGAAGAGGTCGTCCTCCGGCGGCACGTCGACCCGCATCGCCTGGATGGCGACCTTCGGCGGCACGCCCATCCGCTCCCAGACCTCCTGCTGCAGGAAGCGGTCGCGCATACGGACCGCGGCTTCGAAGGCGAACTCCTGGCGATCAAGCAGCTCGGCGTCGGACAATCCGGCGTAGTACTCCTGCAACGACAGCACACCGAAGGCCACGTGGCGGGCCTCGTCGGACATCACATAGCGAAGGAGTTGCTTCAGCAACGGCTCGGGCGTGATCTGCTGCATCATGCCGAAGGCGGCCAGGGCCAACCCCTCGACCATGATCTGCATCCCGAGGTAGGTCATGTCCCAACGGCTGTCGGCGATGATGTCGTCGAGCAGCATCTTCAGGTGGGCGTTGATCGGGTAGTGCCCGCACAGCTTGGTGTCGAGGTACTTGGCGAACA
Organism: Actinomycetota bacterium; assembly: GCA_034668185.1. GTDB lineage: Bacteria > Actinomycetota > Acidimicrobiia > Acidimicrobiales > CADCTF01 > DATLED01. The sequence goes on along the minus strand of JAXDPV010000018.1, from coordinate 16,140 downwards.
CCTCGACGTGGCGGGCCTCGTCCATGACCTGGGTCGAGGCGTAGTACTTGGCGTCGATCCACGGCACCGTCTCGACGATCTTGGCCGTACACACCAACGCGCCCTGCTCGCCGTGCATGAACTGCGACAGCATCCAGTTCTGCTGCTCGATGCCGAGCTCGACCCACTCCTTCTCCGTCCACTTCGCCATCGGCGACGAATGGAACGCGGGCGGCAGGAGGTCGACCTGCGGCAACACGATCTGCCCCATCTCCCGAGCCAGCTTCTCCTGGTCGACGTCGATCGACCAGTCGAGGTCGGTCTCGCCGTTCCACTGCGACGTCTTCGCCTTCTCGTAGAGGCGGCCGAGGGCGGGGCGGCTGCGCTCGTAGTCCCACGTGAAGATGGCGTCGGCGTTGTCGGTGACGGCGTGTACGACTTCGTCGACGTCGGTGTTGGTGATGGCCAGGATGGCGTCGAGGTCGTTCACGCCCTCCCGACCGAGCAACTCCTGGTACGACTCCGACGAGGCGGACGTGGACGTGGACATGGCGCGGGCTCCCCCTGGACGACAACGCGATGCATCGCAAGCTACGCGCCCACCGCCCTACCCGACAAGGTGAAACGGGTCACACCGCATCGGGGCCCGGCCCGAAGACCCGGAGGCGCCGCTCGGCCTTGGTCACGACGAACTCCTCGGGACCGTCGAAGGTCTCGCCATCACGGGCCAGGCGCAGTGGCCCGTCGAGCGAGCGCACCCGCAGTTGCGACGCCTTCCACGAGCGGAGGCGTGGGCGACCGAGGCGGTGGGTCCGTTCGACCACACGGATGTCGAGCTCGCCGTCGGCGAGGCACGACCGCCGGACGGGGGCGAAGCCGGCGGGCTCGTAGGCGCAGTTGCCGACGAAGGCGAGCCACACCTTCGACCGCCGGCCGTCGATCTCCACGTCGACCGGCTTGGTGCGCAGGAAGACGACGACGAGGGCGACCACCGCCGCCGGCCACTTGCCCAGCCAGCGCTCGAGCCGTTCGCGAGCGTCGACCAGGTCGACGTAGGCGCCGAAGCTGGCGGTGTTGAGGAACGGCCGGCCGGCGATCGTCCCCACGTCGACCTCGACCGTCGAGCCCTGCGACACCGCGGCCACGGCATCGTCCACGCTCTCGACGCCGAGGTCGCGGGCGAAGTGGTTGAGGGTGCCGCCCGGGACGACGAGCAACGGCTTGCCCTCGTCGTAGGCCGCGGCCGCGGCCGCGTTGACGGTGCCGTCGCCGCCGGCCACGCCGAGGGTGTCGGCCCGGCGTGCGGCCGAGGCCAAGACGCCGTCGTCGAGCTCGACCACCTCGGCATCCGGCAGGTCTCGACGGAGCTGGTCGGTGGGATCGGCTCGCCGGCCCGGCCCGGCCGACGGGTTGACGACGATGACCACGCCGGCGCCGCGCACGAAACGGCGTGTACCCGGTATCGGGCAAACGCGAACGGATTTGGCGTAGCCACGGCGCCGAAGGGATGGTGGCGCCATGTCTCGCCGAACCGTCTTCGTCGCTGCCTTCGCCGCGCTCGCTCCCCTCGCCCTGGCCGCGTGCGGTGGAAACGACAGCCCGGCGGTGTCGCCCACCGAAACCACCACCACGACCAAGACGGCGACCGTCAAGGCCGGCGGTACCGGCACCGGCCAGGTCGCGGTGGGCGACAAGACGTTCGCCTTCGAGGTCAAGCCGTGCACGATCGACGGCGACTCGGTGCGGGCGTCGGGCGCGGGAACGATGGACGGCAAGCCGTTCACCGTGGTCGTCGAGCGGGCGATCGACACCTCGCTGATCGAGACGGTCCAGGTCGCGATCACGGCCCAGCAAGCGGTGGTGGCCACCAACTTCTCGAGCGCCAAGACCGGCGGCAAGCTGACGGTGGCCGGCGGCCGGGTCAAGGGCACGCTCGCCTTCACCGGCACCGGCGGCCTCCCGTCGGGCGAGGGTACCCTCGACCTGCTCTGCAAGGGCGCCTGACCGAGGCCGCTACAGGCCCATCAGGTCCTTGACCTCCTGGCACTCCGGGCAGACCGGGTAGCGCTCGGGGTCGCGGGACGGCACCCACACCTTCCCGCACAGGGCGGTGACGGGCTCGCCGGTCACCATGCTCTGCACGATGGCCTCGGTCCCGCCGATGACGTAGTGGGCGAAGCGGTCGTGGTCGCCCTCGTCGAGTCGGGGGGCGGGCGACCCGGTCTTGACCTCGGGGCCGGCCTCGGTTTCGGTCGAGCTCATGGCCACCATCGTGCCTGACTGTCACACCCCTGGGTGATGCTGTCCGATATGGAACGCTTTGACACGGCCTTGGCTAAAGAGGGCACCTGGGTCCGCCGACCAAAAGGGCTGTGGAGGTGCTGACGGCCGAGCAGGCCTCAGCCGGCGCGCTGTCACCGGCCCGCCGGCGGACGGTCACGCTGTCCGGCGTGGGCCGGGTCTGGCTCCTCAGCGCCGGCATGGTGGTCGCCGCCCTGGCCCTCTACCTGGGCACGGTCATCCACGTCGACCCGCTGGTGGCGCCGTTCCACCTGCCGTGGTGGGCCCTGGCCATCCTCTTCTTCACCACCGAGACCAACGTCATCCGCCTCCGCTACCGCGGCCAGGCCCAGTCGTTCCCGCTCAACGAATTGCCCCTGGTGCTCGGGCTGTTCTTCTCCAATCCGCCCGAGCTGCTGCTCGGCCTGCTGCTCGGCTCGGCCGCAGCCGCCATCAGGCGAAGACGCCAGTCACCGCTGCAACTCGCCTTCAACACCAGCCACTTCTTCCTGTCGGGCGTGGTGGCGTCGTTCGCCTTCTTCCACGTGGTGGCCGTCGAGCCCCTCGGCCCCCTCGGCTGGTCGGGCGCGCTGCTGGCGACGGTGATCGTCACCCTCCTCGGCCACGCCGCCATCACCGCGGCCACGTTGTTGTCGGGCACGCAGCCGCAGGTGAACCGGCTGTCGCAGGTGTTGTCGCTCGGCCTGGCCAGCTCGGTCACGACCACGATGGTCGCCCTCGTGGCCGTCGACATGTTGTGGCGCGACCAGCGGTCGGTGCTCCTGCTCGGCGTGCCCCTCGCCATGGGCTACCTGACGTACCGGGGCTACATGGAAGACCACGACCGGGGCGACGCCCTCGACGTCATCTACGAATCGACCCGCATGTTGCACCGGTCGCCCGAGGTGGACGCGGCCGTGGTCGGGCTGCTCACCCAGGCGCGGGGCATGTTCCGGGCCGAGCGGGCCGAGATCACGCTGTTCCCGAGCGACGCCGACTCCCCGGCGGTGCGGACGGGCCTCGGTCCTGGCGCGGTGGTGGAGGCCATGGTGCCGATCGCCCTCGATCCCGAGGAGCGGGCGTGGGCCGAGGGGCTGCCCTCCGGCAACGGCGTCCTCTATCCCGACGAGGGCGGGGGTCTGATGTCGTCGCTGGCCGAGCGGGGCATCCGCGAGGCCATGGTTGTCGTGATTCGCCGCGATGCCCGGGTGGTGGGCACGATCCTCGTCGGAAACCGGGTCGGCGACTTCGACCACTTCGACCACTCCGACCTCGAGCTGTTCGAGCCGCTGGCCCGCAACCTCGGGCTCGTGCTCGAGAGCGGGACGCTTGAGCAGTCGCTGCAGCAGCTCCGTGACCTCGAAGCCCAACTACGCCACCAGGCGTACCACGACCCGTTGACGGCGCTGGCCAACCGCAGCCAGTTCATCGAGCGCATCGAGATGGCGTTGGAGTTCTCGGCCGGCGACCCCCGCCGCATGGCCGTGCTCTTCGTCGACCTCGACGACTTCAAGGTGGTGAACGACAGCCTCGGCCTGCCCGCCGGCGACCAGGTGCTCATCGCCGCCGCGGGGCGGATCAAGCACGTGCTCGGCCCGGCCGACGCCGCCGCCAGGCTCGGCGCCGACGAGTTCGGCGTGCTTCTCGACTGCCCCGAGCCCGGGTTCGCCGAGACGGTGGCCGAGTCGCTGCTCGAGTCGTTGCGCCGGCCGCTGGTGGTCGAAGGCAAGGAGTTGCAGGTGCGGGCGTCGGTCGGCATCGCCATGGGCGACTCCGGCCGCTTCGCCGACGAGCTGCTGCGCAACGCCGACGTGGCCATGTACACGGCCAAGGCCGCGGGCAAGAACCGGGTGCAGGTGTTCTCGGCCGACATGCACGTGGCCGTGATCGAGCGCCACGAGCTCATCGCCGACCTGCAGCGGGCCATCGAGCGCGACGAGTTCCTGCTGCACTACCAACCGATCGTCGAGCTGGCCTCGGGGCGGATCGTCGCCCTGGAGGCGCTGGTCCGCTGGCGCCACCCACGCCGGGGGATGGTGTCGCCGACCGACTTCATCCCGGTGGCCGAAGAGACCGGGCTGATCCTGCCGATCGGCCGGCTCATCCTGCAGAAGGCGTGCGCCCAGGCCCGCATCTGGCAGGAGAAGTACCCCGAGCACGCCGACCTGTCGATGGGCGTGAACCTTTCGGCCCGCCAACTCCAACAGGTCTCCTTCGTGGGCGACACCATCCAACTGATCGCCGAGTCGGGCGTGACCGCCCGCACGCTGATCCTGGAGATCACCGAGACCGTGCTGATGGACGACACCGAGAGCCACGTGGCCAAGCTCGGGCAGTTGAAGTCGTTGGGGTTGCGGCTGGCCATGGACGACTTCGGCACCGGGTACTCGTCGCTGAGCTTCCTCTCGCAGTTGCCCATCGACATCTTGAAGATCGCCAAGCCGTTCGTCGAGGGGCTCGGTCGGAGCGAGAAGGATCAGGCCTTTGCCGCCGCCATCGTGCGGTTGGGCCAGACGGTGGGCATGTCGCTGATCGCCGAGGGCGTCGAGCGGCCCGACCAGCTCGAGGAGCTGCGCCGGCTCGGGTGCGACATGGTGCAGGGCCACCACTTCGCCACCGCGGGCGACGCCGAAGCCATCGACGAGCTGCTGCGGTTCGGCCTCGGGGCCCGAGGGGGCAAGGTCATACCGTTCCCGGCCTGAGTAGGGTGAGCGCCCATGGTGGTCGCTGGTCGGCGCGTGCGCGTCGACGGGCGCCGGCGACAATCCCGCAGGTTTTCCCGGCTGGTGTTGACGGTGCTCGTGCTCAGTGGGTTGCTCCTCGCCGGGAACTCGATCATGCGCAGCAGCGCCAAGGGGCCCGACGAGGCCGTCGCCTTCGCTGATCGGGTACGACCCGCGGTCGGCCGGTCGACCCGCCAGGCCAGCGCGCTCGAGGCGCTGCGTTCCCAGGTGGGAACCTTGGGCAAGGACGGGTTGAGCAAGGGCGTCGAGCGGCTGTTGCGGGAAGCCCGCTCGTTGTCGACCGAGGTGGCCAAGGTGCGTCCGCCGTCGGCGCTGTCCGACGCCCACGGGTTGCTGGTGACCTGCCTGACCACGCGGGTGACGGCCCTGGCCGCCATGGATGCGACGTTGTCGGGCGCCTTCGAGTCGGGGCCGCCGGAGCAGGCGGTGAACGCGCTGGTCGACGTCGGCCGCGACCTGGCCGTGTCCGACCGAGCCTACGAGTTGTTCCTCGCCGGCCTGCCGGCCGGGGCCCGCAAGACGATGCCGGCGTCCGTGTGGCTGGCCGACGACACCCGCTACGGGCGGCCGGAGATGGCGGCCTTCGTCAACACCTTGCGGGCCAGCGCCTCGTTGGCCCCGGTCCGGGACGTGAGCGTGATCACCGTGACCGTCGACCCGGCGCCGGTGTCGGTCGCTGGTGGCGGGTCGTCGATCAAAGTCCTGCCGGTGTCCAGGACGCTGAAGCTCCAGGTCGTCGTGGCCAACGCCGGCAACGTGGCCGAGAAGCACTTGGCCGTCGAGGCCGTCGTCACCTCGACCGGCGGCATGGACACCGCCCGCCAGTTCGTCGACCTCGCCCCCGGCCAGCGGGCGACGGTTGCCCTGACATTGCATCCCTCGCCCGTCGGCGTCCTGGAGCTCAAGGTCCGCGCCGGCCCGGCCGCGGGCGAAGCCTCGATCGCCGACAACGAGCAGGTCTCGTCCTACGAAATGCGGTAGCCCTCGAGGGGGTCAGGCGGGCTCGTTGTCGGGGCCGGTGCGGTCGCGCCAGGCTCGCTCGGCGCGGAAGTTGACCTCGCGCAAGGGGAGGCCGGTGACCCGGGCGACCCGGGCGGCGTCGTCGTGCTCGGCCTTGACCCGGCCGGGCGAGACCTTGACCCGGACGGGGAGCCCGCCGACCTCGACCTCGGTGGTCGAGCGGGGCGCGGGCCAGCGTTCGATGGTCGTGCCCCGCACGCCGAGCGAGCCGGTCTCGGCGGTGAGACACGAAGCGACCTGGCGGGCGAGCGACGGGTCGGCCAAGGCGCTCACGGTGTAGGCCGGCCGCCCCTTCTTCATCACGATCGGCGTGATCCACGCATCGTGGGCGCCGGCTTCCAACAGCGCGGCCACGGCGTGGGCCAGGGTCTCGCCGGTGGCGTCGTCGACGTTGGCCTCGAGCAACACGACCGGCTGGCCGGCGTGGGCCGCCGGGAGAGCAGCCTCGCCGACCACGACCTGCGTGAGATTGGGGAGGTCGTCGAGCTCGCGGGAGCCGGCACCGAACCCGGTGGAGGAGATCGTCATCTCCGGCAACGGCCCCCACGTCGAGACCGACGCCGCCAGCAGCGCCGCCCCCGTAGGAGTGGTGAGCTCGACGCCGACGTCACGGCCGTAGGTCGGCGCGCCCCGCAACAGCTCGACGACCGCGGGCGCGGGGTTGGGCAACACCCCGTGGGCCGTGCGGATCATGCCCGTGCCGGTGGCCACGGCCGAAGCGTGGACGACGTCGATGCCGAGCACCTCGAGGGCGGCGCAGGTGCCGACCACGTCGATGATGGCGTCGACCCCGCCGACCTCGTGGAAGTGGACCTGACTCGGCGGCCGCCGGTGCAACCGGCCCTCGGCGTCGGCCAGGGCGGCGAAGGTGGACAGGGCACGGTCGCGCACCCGGTCGGGGAGGCGACCCTCCTCGATGAGGCCGACGATGTGGCCGTGGGTGCGGACGACGCCGCTCTCCTCGACGATCACGTCGACGTGGGTGGCGGCGATGCCGGAGCGCATGGTGGCCGACGCCTCGAGCTTCCATCCGGTGAGCGGCAACCGTTCGAGCAACGCCACCACCTCGGCCACGTCGGCACCGGCGTCGAGCAGCGAGCCCAGGGCCATGTCACCGGCGATGCCGGCGAAGCAGTGGAACCACGCCGCCCTCACGGCAACAGCCGGGCCACCGCGCAGGCGGCCCCGAAACCGTTGTCGATGCCGACCACGGTGATGCCGGCGGCGCACGACGACAGCATGGCGAGCAGCGCGGTGATGCCTTCGAAGGCAGCGCCGTAGCCGGTCGAGGTCGGGATGGCGACCACCGGCGCAGGCGTGATCCCGCCGACCACCGAGGCCAACGCGCCCTCCATGCCGGCGACGACGACGACGGCGTCGGCCTCGGCCAGCTCGCCTGCGGTGGCCAGCAGCCGGTGGACGCCGGCCACTCCGCAGTCGGCCAGCAACGTCGGCCGGAACCCGTAGGCGGTCAGGGTGGTGGTGCATTCCTCGGCCACCGGCAGGTCGCCGGTGCCGGCGGTGATCACCAGGATGCGCCCCGTCCGCAGCGGCGCGGCCCGCCACACCAGGGTGTGGCCGGTCTGCACGCCGCCGGGGTTGCGGGCCAAGGCGGCCGACGCCTGCGACGGGCTCGCCCGGGTCAGCAGCACGGGCCCGCCGCCGGGCTCGTCGAGGAGCTCGGCCACGATTTCGGCGCACTGGGAGTCGGTCTTGCCCGGCCCGTAGACGGCTTCGGCGATGCCCTGGCGGAGGGCCCGGTGGTGGTCGACCTTGGCGAAACCCAGGTCGGCGAAGGGCAGCCGGCGGAGTCGGGCGGCGGCGTCGTCGGGCGCGACCAGGCGGGAGCGCACGTCTTCGAGTAGCTGTCGGAGGGCGGGTTCGTCCATGAGGGCTCTATTCTCCCTGCGCATCATGATGCGCATCGCCTTCCTTGGCCCACCCGGGACGTTCGGCGAGGAAGCGCTCCTCACCCAGGCCGACTACGCCGAGGCCGAGCTCCTCCCGATGCCGAGCCACGCCGAGGTCATCAACGCCACCGAGCGGGGCGAGGTCGACCTCGGATTCCTGGGCTTCGAGAACTCGATCGAGGGCAGCGTGCGGAGCGTCCTCGACCACCTGATCTTCGAGACCGAGCTGCTGATCCAGCGGGAGGTGGTGCTGCCGATCACCCAGAACCTGCTGGCCCCGCCGGGCACGGCGATGGCCGAGGTGCGGCGGATCGTGTCGTTCCCCGACGCCATGGAGCAGTGCCGCGAGTTCTTCGCCCGCGAGCTGCCCGAGGCCGAGCTGGTGGCGGCCAACTCGACGGCCGAGGCCGTGCAGCTCGTGGCCAGGGAACGCCCGCCGGCCACGGCCGCCCTCGGCACCGCGCTGGCGGCCAAGCTCTACGGCCTCGAGGTCGTGGCCGCCGGCGTCGAGGACCACCCCGACAACTCGACCAGGTTCGTGTCGGTGGCGGTGCCCGACGCGGCCGGCATCCCCGCGCCGACGGGCCACGACAAGACGAGCATCGTCCTGTTCCAGCAGGCCGACCGGCCCGGCAACCTGCACCTCATCTCGGCCCAGTTCGCGGCCCGCGAGATCAACCTCACCAAGTTCGAGAGCCGGCCGACGAAGCAGAGCCTGGGCGACTACTGCTTCATCATCGACTTCGAAGGCCACGTGGCCGACGAGATCGTGGCCGACTGCCTCCGCAACCTGCGGGCCGACGTCGGCCGGGTGAAGTTCCTCGGCTCGTACCCGGCCGCGGGCGAGCGCAGCGAGGCCATCCGCCGTGACGCCGAGGCCGCCTGGCGGGACGCCGACGACTGGATCTCGGGCATCAGGTCGCGGGTGCGGAAGTAGGGTCTCGTCGCCAGGGAGGGGTGCGAGAGCGGACGAATCGACTCGCCTTGAAAGCGAGCGGGCGCAAGCCCCGTGGGTTCGAATCCCACCCCCTCCGCCGCCTCCGATCCCTGTGACAAACTGACCCCGGCAACGCCCGGGAGAGGTGCGAGAGTGGCCGAATCGGCCTCACTGCTAATGAGGTGACTTGGGAAACCGGGTCCGAGGGTTCAAATCCCTCCCTCTCCGCTGCAACCGGAAGAGTCGCGGCGTGACCATTGACGAATAGTCCGTCCGGCCTATTCAGTCGATCACGCTCCGTGACCGATAGGCCTGCATGGCTCGGTCTGGTGGGGACGCGAAGCGCCCGCGCGACGGCTTCGTCCGTCAGCTTGCGCCGCTGGCGGTGTTGCTGGTGGTCGTCGCGGCCGTGCTCGGCGTCGTCGCCCTGCGTCGTGAAGCCGACCGTGGCCGTGAAGCCGAGCTCCTGCTCGTCCGGCTCGACGGCCTGACCCAGCAGCAGTACGCCCAGCTCGGGCGGGCGGTGTCGTCAGGGACGGTCGACGAGGAGCTGCTCGCACGGGTGCGGGCCAGCCGGTCGGCGTTCGATGCGACCTATGAATCCTTGCAGTCGCTCCAGGGCGACGAACCGGTGGGCGCGCTGCCGGCCGACGTCGCCGGCTTCCGGGCTTCGGCCGACGCCGCATTCCGCATGGTCTCCGACGGCCAGCCCTCGTCGGCCGGCGAGCGCCTGCGGGGCGAGACCGCGCCCGCGGTCGACCGGGTGCTGGCCAAGCTGGCCGCGGCTGCCGCCGTCAGCGGCGAGGACGCGCGCCAGCTCGAGCACCGCAGCGACCTCGGTTCGCTCGGCGTCCTGCTCGCCGCCGGCTGCATCGTGTGGCTCCTGCTCCGCCAGAGCGGACGGGCCCGGCGCGACGCCGCCCGCACCCACGCCGAGATGGCGAACCAGCAGCGGTTCCGTTCGCTGGTGCAGAACTCCTCCGACGTCATCACCGTGGTCGATGCCGCCGGCGTGATCCGGTATCAGACGCCGTCGGTCGCCCAGGTGTTCGGCTACGAGCCCGACGAGTTGGTGGGCGTCGCCCTGGCCAAGGTCGTGCACCCCGAGGACCTGCGGGACGTGCAGCGGACGTTGCTCGAGACCGCCCGCAGCGATTCGCCGTCGTCGCAGCTCGTCGAGTGCAGGGTGCAGCACGCCGACGGCTCGTGGCGCCACGTGGAGACGGCGGTGTCGGATCGGCTGGCCGACCCCCAGGTCGGCGGCATGATCCTCAACGCCCGCGACGTCACCGAGCGCAAGGAGCTCGAGGAGCAGCTCGCCCACCAGGCGTTCCACGACTCGCTCACCGGGTTGGCCAACCGGGCGCTGTTCCGCAACCGGATCGAGCACGCGCTGGCCCGCATCCGCCGGCAGCAGAACCCGATCGCGGTGCTGCTGTTCGACCTCGACGCCTTCAAGACGATCAACGACAGCCTCGGGCACGCTTTCGGCGACGCCCTGCTGTGCGCCGTGGCCGAGCGGTTGGTCGCGCTGCTGCGGCCGTCGGACACGCCGTGCCGGCTCGGCGGCGACGAGTTCGCCGTGCTGGTCGAGGACCTGGTGGGCGGGCTCGACGCCACCGTGGTGGCCGAGCGCATCCTGGAGGCGCTGCGGGTGCCCTTCCTCGTCGACGGCAAGGAGGTGGTGACCGCGGCTTCGGTCGGCATCACCATCGCGTCGTCGGCCGACCACGACGCCGACGACCTGCTGCGCAACGCCGACGTGGCCATGTACACGGCCAAGAGCCGGGGCCGGAACCGGTGCGAGCTGTTCAAGCCGTCGATGCACCAGGCGATGCTCGATCGTCTCGACCTCGAGGCCGACCTGCGCCGTGCTCTCGATCGTGGCGAGTTCGTGCTGCACTACCAGCCGACGGTGTCGCTGGCTTCCGGGTGGATCTCCGGCATGGAGGCCTTGGTGCGGTGGAACTCGCCCGAGCGGGGCCTGGTGCCGCCGGCGATGTTCATCCCCGTGGCCGAGGACACCGGCCTCATCGTTTCCCTCGGCTTGTGGGTGCTGGAAGAGGCGTGCCGCCAGGCGGTGGCGTGGAAGCACGAGTTCGGCTCGGACGCGCCCCGGACGATGTCGGTGAATCTGTCCGCCCGCCAGTTGCAGGACGAGGGCTTGGTCGCCGACGTCGCCGCCATCCTGGAGCGCAGCGGCATCAGGCCCGAGCACGTGGTGTTGGAGATCACCGAGTCGGCGGTCATGTCCGACGCCGCCGCCATGACCGCCCGCCTGCACGAGCTGAAGTCGTTGGGCGTTCGCCTGGCCATCGACGACTTCGGCACCGGGTACTCGTCGATGTCGTACCTGTGCTCGTTCCCGATCGACATCTTGAAGATCGACCGCTCGTTCGTCCACGGCGTGCGGGACGAGCCGCAGAAGATGGGCATCGTGCGGACGATCGTGGAGCTCGGCCGCATCCTCGACCTGCAGACGGTCGCCGAGGGCATCGAGCTGTCGGAGGAGCACCAGCAGTTGCGCGACCTCGAGTGCGACCTGGGCCAGGGCTACTGGTTCGCCCGTCCCCTGTCGGTGGAGCAGGCGGTGGAGTTGCTGTCGGCGCAAGCCGCGGCCCGGCGGCGGGGCGAGTTCTCGGTGCTGCCCGGCGCGCTCGCCCTCGACGCTTCCTAGCCCGTGGTGAGGCGGGCGAAGATCAGGTCCTGACCGTTCTTCTGGGCGCAGACCTTGGGGTTGAGGCCGAGTTCCCTGACCGCGTTGATGGCCAGGGTGTCGCCGGTCTGGAGTCCCTTCCAGAGGACGTCGGAGATCTCCCTGCGCTTCTTGCCCTTGTCCTTCTTGGAGAAGTGCTTCTTGATGGCCCGGTAGGCGCAGTAGAAGCCGTAGAAGCCGCCGAGGACCGCCAGCGCGGCGCCGATGGCCCAGCCGATCGGGTTGGTGGCGAGGGCGGTGGTGAAGAGGAGGAGGCCGCCGGTGAGCGACAGGATGCTGGCCAGGGTGAGCTTGGCCTTCCGCTTGGCCTGCTCGTACTTCTGGTCCATCGCGCCCCTGACCGCCTTGATGATCTCGGGCGAGTAGCCGTTGGCTTCGGCGTTGGCCTCGGCGTTGGCCAGCAGCTCTTCGAGGCGGGCGGCCCGGTCCCACGCCTTGCCCGCCTGGAAGCCGTTGAGGCAGATCGTGAGCGGGGCCAGCATCAGGTTGATGACGGGGACGAGCTGGGTGATGGCCGCAACCGCGGGTACGGCCATGGCCGCGCCCTGGCCGATGGCGGTCATGCCCAGGACGACGTTGTTGGTCTGGCCGAGGAGGGTGCCGCCGGTGGTGGCGACCTTGTAGCCGATCTTGGCGGTGGCCTCGGCGCCGTCCCCGATCTTGGATTTTCGTGACGTCGGTGGGGGTGATGGCGTTCTTGGCCCGGCCGAAGAAGGCGCCGATCTTGGCCATCCGGCCCTGGGGTTGGGGCTTGACGGCCGCTTCCTCGTCGGCCTTGTCGCCGTCCTTCGCCGGGGCTGGGGCCGGGACCGATGCCAGCTTCTCGGCGACCTCGGCCAGCGCCGGCCGGCCCTTGGCCGCCTTCAGGGCGTCGGCGTCTTCCTCGCCTTTCTTGCCGGCTTTGGCGACCTTGTCCGGCGGCGGGATGTCGTCGCCCAGCTTCGGGAGCTCGGCGATCCGCTTGTTGAGCTCCTTGACGAACGCCGGCCTGCTGACATGCTCGGCGATCGGGGCGAGGCCCTTGTCGCCGCCCTTGCGCTGGACGATCATGTCGCTCACGGCCTTGTTGCCGGCCGTCCGCTGCAGGTCGAGGAGCTCGTCGGCTCGCGCCCTTGGTGCCTGGGGGTGGGCGCCATGTTTGGTGGGCTTGGCGTTTGGCTTGGCCTTTGGCTTGGTCTTGGCCTGCCAGCCGGGCCCGGCGGCCGCCGGCACCTGGCGCTCCCGGTTCGGCGCCTTGGCGAGAGTCGTCGTGCGCGGCATCTACCGTGACCGTACGTCCACGGAGCGTGCGACACACGCAGGCCCGGGACAACCCGCCGAATCTGCCCATACCGTCGCCGCCCCCTTCCCTCGCCCGGCCCGGACCTGGCTACGCTGTCTCACTCGTCCCACCTGGCGCTCGTAGCTCAACGGATAGAGCATCTGACTACGGATCAGAAGGTTGGGGGTTCGAATCCCTCCGAGCGCGCTAACCGCTGACTTGCCCCTTCGACGTCCAACTCCCGGCGCCGACGCCAGTTTCTGTGCCTATGTTCGCGTGCGAAAGATGCGGCGCACCGTGTCGGCGTCTGGCTGTCCCCAGCCGAGGCAGAACGGGTGGCCGGCGGGGTCGGCGTAGACCTGATGCCCCTGGGCGGCGGTCAGGTCGGCGGAAGCCTCCAACAGCCTGGCCCCGAGGGCAATGGCTTTGGCGTGCGCGCTCGCAGGGTCGTCGATGTGCAGGTCGAGGTGGACCTGTTGCGGGTTCCCGTCCGGCCAATCGGGAGCGACATGGTCGGGTGCGAGTTGCACGCCGATCACCCAGCGCTCGTCGGCATCGGAGACGCAGTGAAACGTGTCGTCGTCGGCGACCACCTTGCCGTCGAGCAGGCCCGCCCAGAAGGAGCTTTCAGTAGCGACGTCCGCGGCGTCGAACACGACGACGTGTCGCAGGAGGTTCATCCGCGCATTTTCACAGGCGGACGCATTCGCCGACACGCCGGTACTGCTTGACTATATGTAGTCGCTCTGTTAAATAACCAACCTATGAAGTATCAGCCGGAGGAACAGCAACCATGACCGTGACGGCGCCCGATCGGTTCGACGTCGTCTTCGCCGCCCTGTCGGACCCGACGAGGCGCTCGATCGTGCGCCGGTTGGCCGACGGCGAGGCAACGGTGCTCGAGTTGGCCGAGCCGTTCCGGATCAGTCTCCCGGCGATCTCCCGTCATCTGAAGGTTCTCGAGCGGGCGGGTCTGATCAGTCGCGGCCGGGATGGGCAACGGCGGCCGTGCCAGCTCCGGCCGGAGCCCCTGGTCGAGATCGCCGCATGGGCCGAGCACACACGAGCTGCGTGGGAGCAGCGTCTCGACCGCCTCGATGCGCACCTCCGGCGCACATCTGACCGGACCGCATCCCGACCGAAATTGGAGAAGCCATGAGCACTACCCCGACCATCACCGATCCGACGACGTGGGCCCTCGATCGTGAGATCGTCCTCGTTCGAGTTCTCGACGCCACACGCGAAGCGGTGTTCGCGGCGTGGACCGATGCGGATGCCTTCTGCCAATGGTTCGGCCCCGAGGGCTTCACCTGCGCAGTCCGGGAGATGGACGTGCGCCCGGGCGGCCGAGCGCGCTTCGACATGGCTTCAGGAGACGGCACCGTGTACACGAATCGATTCGACTACCTCGAAGTCGTTCCAGTCGAGAGGTTGGTGCTGGATCACGGGTCCGACACCGACGACGACCCGGCACGCTTCCGAGTGACGATCACCCTCGACGAACAAGCCGACGGGAAGACGGTGCTGACCCTGCGCCAACTCCACCCAACCGTCGAACAGCGAGAGGCATCCATCGGCTTCGGCGCGGTCGAGCTCGGTCTGCAGACGATGCAGAAGCTCGCCCGCCATCTCGGGGTCGCCTGAATCCCACGGCCGACGAAATCTCACCACCGAAGGAGCCGCCATGTCCCGCGTCCGCATCCACAACTTCTCGGTCTCGCTCGACGGGTTCGCCACCGGCGAGGGCCAGGCCCTCGACTCGCCGTTCGGCCACGCCGGCCATCGGCTCCACGAGTGGATGTTCGCCACTCGGTTCGGCCGCCGCGAAGTCCTCGGCGAGTCGGGCGGGACCGAGGGTGTCGATCACGTGATGGCCGAGCGGCACGGACCCGGGATCGGTGCGGAGATCATGGGCGCGGGCAAGTTCGGCCCTCCCGGCTGGCAGGACGACCCCGAGTGGCGCGGCTGGTGGGGCGACAACCCCCCGTTCCACACGCCGACGTACGTCCTGACCCACCGTCCGCGCCCGTCGCTGGAGATGGAGGGCGGTACGACGTTCCACTTCCTCGACGCCGCGCCAGCGGATGCACTGGAGGTGGCGCGGGACGCAGCCGCCGGTCAGGACGTTCGCATCGGCGGGGGTCCGACCGTGATGCGCGCCTTCATCGCCGCCGGTCTCGTCGACCACCTGCACGTCGTGCTCGTACCGATCCTGCTCGGCCGCGGTGTTCGGCTGTGGGACGGCCTGGAGGCGATGGAGCAGCAGTACGCGGTGGAGGCAGTCTCGGCGCCCAGCGGCGTGACCCACCTCACGTTCACCCGATGACCTGCGGCCAACGTTTGACGCAGGCGATCGACATCGCCGCGATCCACGTCACCCCGGCGGTCAGCTCGACGATCTCGACGACACCTTGGCCGCGTGCCCCGTCGCTGTACATACCGAGAAAGATCGGAAGGCAGACGATCTGGACGGCGGCCGCCGCCATCGACCATCGCGCGAGCCCCCGCCAGCCTGCCCTCGAACGCAGCGCGAGTCCGAGAACGAGGGGCGCGAACATCAGCGCGCTGAACGTCACCAGCGATTCGGCGTTGTGGATCTTGTGGTGCATGGACACGCGCCCGGCTTTCTCGGCGGCGCGGCACACCGCATCGACGCTCACCGCGCAGTCCTCCCGGGCGAGGCCGTCGATGAACTGGCCGGCGCCGAAGACAGCGACCAGGATCGCGCCAGCGATCACGGAGCGTCGGCGGCCGAGGACCCGGACGAGGGCCACCGCCAGGCCGATCGTAAGGAGACCCGACAGGGACACGCCGATGTTGTACGGCGTCGGATACGCGGCGGTGAGCGCCCCGAGGTCGCTGGTGTTGTTGTCTACGAAGCTGAACCCCGGATCAGCCAGACCGGCGACGATGCACGTGGCGGTGAACAGAGCCGCTCCCGCCAAGCCACCGGCCGCAAGTCCCGTCGATCCTCGCCAGATGGCGTCGGCGTTGGCTCGGGGACCCACGATCGAACACTAATGGGGGGCGTCCCATACGGCCTCCTAGCTGGATCAAGCGTGTGCACGGAAACTTCGTGGCGAAATTCCCGGCGAAGATGTCGAGAACTCGGGACCTGCTCCGTCCCAGGGTGCATCCGGCCGGCAGGGCCGGTGTCACGCGAGGAGAACACCATGGCCAAGTACCTGTTGCTCAAGCACTACCGGGGCGCGCCGCAGCCCGCCAACGACGTCCCGATGGACCAGTGGAAGCCCGACGAGGTCGAGGCACACATCCGCTACATGAACGATTTC
>JAXDPV010000017.1:0-15144 GCA_034668185.1 Actinomycetota bacterium | reverse complement strand
CCGAGGCTGGCGGCGTCCTGAGCCAGGACCCGAGCGATGGCCGCCCTCCTGGCGACCTGGCCGGTGACGAACCCGCGTAGCCACGCCGACGCTCTCGCGGCGTCGGCCGCGATCGCCGCCCCGTTGGCCGCGATCGCCGCGGCATCGGCCGCGGTCGCGGCCGCGTCGTGGGCCGCAGGAGGGGCGCGGCCGCGTTCGTCGGTGGCGGCGGACGAACGACGGTCGTGGTCCGTGTCGTCGGGCACCAACCAGGGGTGGCCACCCGTGGTGCCGAAGAGCGCCAGCGGGTCGAGGTACACGTCACCCCGCCGGACGCCGAAGTGCAGGCCGACGGCCGACGCCCGCCCGATGACCGCGCCGGCCGCGACCCGATCGCCCCGGTGGACGTCGGCGGTGTCGAGGAACCCGTACGTCGTGCGCAGGCCGTCGCCGTGGAGGACGACGACGTAGAGGTGGCCGCCGACTTGGCCGGCGAACACGACCTCGCCGTCGGCGGCGGCGTGGACCGGCTGGCCCGCGGTGGTGGCGTAGTCGACACCGCGGTTGCCGGGGCCATACGGAGTCGACGGTGGGCGGAAGCGATCGCTGATGGGCGCGTCCACCGGTGGCCGATAGCCAACGCTCGACGGGCGCGTCGTGGTGGGTTCGGTCGCGGACACCATCGGCGCCGCCGGCGCGATGGCGGAGACGGAGGCAGCCGAGACCATGCCGGCCACGACGACGAGAACGACGGCGATGACGGCACCGAACGCAAAGCCGCGGTACACGTGCGCACCCCCATGAGCAGGGGAACTTGCTCAGGGGGAAGTGAGCAAGGTCAACGTATCCCAGGGGTGTGACAACGACAACGGGCACGCGAAGAGGCCCCCGGTTTCCCGGGGGCCTCTTCGTTCAGACGTGCAGCAGACGCCGGTGGGTTACCGGCCGAGGTCGACGGCGTTGAGGGTGCCGCCGGTGAGCGCCATGTCGGGGCCAGGACTCGTGACCTTGATGGTGTAGACCCTCGGGCCCGCGGTGCCGGCGGTGATGACGTCGAGCCCGTTGACCGGGAGGACGACGGCGGGATTGGTGCTGGAGACCGACGCTGTCCAGGACCCGATGGTCGACGCCCCGGCCCTCAACACCCACACGACGGTCGACGGCGTAGGTCCGCATGTGCCGCAGGTGGCGACGAACTGACCGGACAGGACCACCTTGTGGTCGCCACCGGTGAGCGGGAGGGTGGCGGTAGCGACGTCGGCAGTCAGGCTGCCGGGAAGCGACGAGCTGTCGAGCGTGCCGGTACCGGCCGCCGCCCCGACCACGTTGGCCAGCATCTTGTCGGTCGTGACCGAGCTGTCCGAGAGGTCGCGGGCCTGGATGGCGCCGTCGGCGATCTTCTCGCTGGTGACCGCACCGACCGTGACCTCGGCGAAGCCGGGCCCGGCCCCGTAGGTACCGGCGAGGTCGTCCGAGGTGATCGAGCCGTCCTTGATGACGTCGTTGGCGGCGACACCGGCCTTGCCACCCTGGACGGCGTCGTGCTCGATCTTGCGGTTGGTGACGCCGGTGGCGCTACCCGGGTCGGCGGCGCGACCGCTGACATCGGAGGCGTTGGCCAACTCGGCCGTGCCCACGGCACCGCCGGCGAGCTCGGTGGCGCCGATGCAGTCGGTGCATCCGAGGACGCTGTCGGTGGCGCTGGCCAGCGAGTCGGGGAGGTCACCGAGCGAGTTCCAGCTCACGAGGTTCGTGCTCGTCGAGGCTGCGGTGCCGGTGGCGACATCGGTGATGAAGTCGCCGACCGTCTTGGTGACGCCGTTGGCGTCGAGCTTGGCGTCGGTGATGGAGCCGTCGGCGACCTTGGCGCCGTTGACCGCGCCGTCGACCAGGTTGCGCCGGCCGACGGTACCGAGACCGAGGTTGCCGTTGACGGTGGTGTTGTCGGCGCCCGGGGCGACGCTGTCGTCGTTATCGCCTTGGCCGGTGATCGTCCCGAGGGCCACGTCGCCGGTGGTGGTGCCGCCGGAAACCGGGGCTGCCTCGCCCCGGAGGGTGCCGAGCTTGACGTTGACCAGCGACGAATCGGCGGCGATGGCCCGGCCGACGACGGCGCCGTCGGCGAGATCGGAGGCGGCGACGGTGTCGTCGGCGATCTTCGAGCTGTCGATGACGTCGTCGACGAGGTTGCGCCGGCCGACCGTGGCGAGGGCGAGGTTGCCGTTGACGGTGGTGTTGTCGGCGCCGATGGCGACGCTGTTGTCGTTGTCGCCTTGGCCGCTGATCGTGCCGAGGGCCACGTCGCCGGTGGTGGTGCCACCCGAGACCGGGGCCGCCTCGCCCCGGAGGGTGCCGAGCTTGACGTTCACCAGCGAGGAATCCGCAGCGATGGCCCGGCCGACGACGGCGCCGTCGGCGAGATCGATGGCGGCGACGGTGTCGTCGGCGAGCTTGGCGCTGTTGATGGCGCTGTCGACGACGTTGCCGCGCCCGACGGTGGCCAGGGCAAGGTTGCCCTGCGCACCGGTGGAGGTGTCGTTGTCGCCCTCGCCGGTGACGGTCTCACGGCCGATGTTGGCGCCCCGGAGGTTGGTGGCGTCGGTGACGCTGACGTCCTCACCCTTGATGGTGTTGTCGACGATCTTGTCGGTGGTCACCGAGTTGCCGGCGAGGTCTTCGTTCAAGATCGTGCCGTTGAGGATCTCGCTGGTGCCGACGGCGCCAGGGGCGATGTCGCCGGCGAGGATGGTGTCGGGCGCGATCTTGGTGGTGTCGATGGCGTCGTCGACGATGTTGTTGCGACCGATGGTCTTGAAGCCGACGTTGCCGATCGGCGCGGTGCGCACGGTGTCGTTGTCGGTCTCGCCGGTGATGGTGCCGAGGGCGATGTTGCCCACGGCCGCGCCCGCGGTCGGCGTGCGCTCACCGGTGATGGTGCCGACGGCGAGGTCGCCGGGGGCGAGGGTGGAGGACGCGTTGTTCTTGCGCTCGCCCCGCAAGGTCTGGACCTTGACGTTGGTGAGCGGGTCGGCGTCGACGGCCCGGCCGACGACGGCGGTGGAGGCGAGGTCGTTGGCGCCGATGGTGCGGTCGAGGATCTTGTCGGTGGTGACGGCGTCGGCGACGATCTCGTTGTTGTTGATCTGCACGATCGGCGATGCGACCTGGTTGGGGTTACCGAGCTCGCCGCGGACGCTAGCGATGGCGCCGGCGCGGTCGGCGACCTCGGTGTTGAGCTTGAGCTGGAGGGTGTCGTCGCCCGCGCCCCGGTCGGCGACTTCCTTGTTGAGCTTGGACACCAGGTCGGCGTCGGCGGCGGCGAACTTCTTGGAGACGTCCTCGTCGGCGGCGGCGCGAGCGGCGGCTTCCTGGGTGATCCCGTTGTTGGCCGCGGAGGTGATGGCGGCGTCGTTCTTGGCCCCGTTGGCCAGCGCTTCGGCCTGAGCGGACTTGGCCGTGGCCTCGGCCGCCTTGCGGGCGTTGATCTCGTTCTCGAGCTCGTTGAGGTTGGGCACCTCGAAGGCCAGCTTCGAGAGGGTGACCGAGCCGGGGGCCAGCTTGGCGGTGGTGATCGAGTCGTTGGCGACTTCCTGGACTTCGATGCACGCCTTCTTGCAGGCGACGTCGGCGGCAACGGTCTCGGCCTTCTTGGCGTCCTTGGACGAGGCGACCGGCGAGGCGATGATGTCCTTCACCTGGGCCTGGCTGCCTGGGTCGGAGGTCACCGCTCGGGCGACGAAGACGGCGCCCACGACCAACAAGAGGAGCCCTAGGACCCACTTCCCCGCCGAACTCATAGCTGCCTCGATTCCCGCCTTGCCCCGTGGGTTCCCACGTCCCGCAAGGAGAAGGTTACGACCCTGGACGCCCCTGCCGCAACCTTCCGGCCACCGTACGGTGTTTGGGCGCTACTTCCCGTTGCCGAGTTGGCGGCGGATCTCCGTGAGGATCGGCGAATCCTTGGCCAGGTTCTCGACCAGGATGACGTCGGCCTTGCGGATCAGCATGGTGTTGTCGGGGGCGTGGATCTCCCGGTTGACGGGCAGGAGGGCCCGGACGGGCTCGCTGCCGTTGCTGCCCGGCGTCTCCCGGAGGAAGAAGGCGTTGCTGAGCCGGAAGAACTGGTCGCTGACCGACTCGATACGCCCGAAATACACCTTGTCGTTGCTGAGGATGACGGCCTGGTAGCGGGTGGTGTCGACCACGCCGGCGAAGCCGTCGCCGCTGGATGAGTCGGTGGCGTTGAGGTAGAAGGCGGTGGCCGCCCCGCCGAGGATGAGGCCGAGGGCGAGGGCCGCGAGCACGGCCGCCAGCGAGCTGCGGCCGGCGTTGGCGTTCTTGGCCGGGTTGGCCCTCGCCGGCGACGGCGAGGTTGCCGCCGCCGATGCCGACGCCGGACGGCGGGCGCCCTCGCCTGCCGGTTGGGCCGGGGGCGGCGCCGGCGACCCGGCGTTGCCGGCGGTCTCGGGCCGATCAATCGACGACATCAGCTTGCTGTCTCCCGCTCGGGCTCGGCCATGCGCGACCGGAGTTGGATCACGGCCTTGGTGTGGATCTGGCAGACGCGACTCTCGGTCACGCCGAGGACCTCGCCGATCTCCGCCAGCGTGAGGCCTTCGTAGTAGTAGAGCATGAGGACGAGCTTCTCCCGATCGCCGAGGCGGCTGATGGCGCCGGCGAGGATGTGCTTCATCTCCTCGACCTCGTAGGCCGCGACCGGCCCTTCGCCCTTGTCGGCGATGGTGTCGCCGAGCGTGGTCGACTCGCCCCGTTCGCCGCCGCTCAACATCTCGTCGAGGGCGACGAGGCCGACGAAGGAGATCTGGTTGAAGATCGTCTGCAGCTCGTTCTCGGTGATGCCCATCTCTTCGGCGATCTCGGTGTCGCTCGGCGTGCGCAGGAGGCTGGCCTCGAGGGAGGTGTAGGCCTTCTCGACGTTGCGGGCCTTCGCCCTGACCGAGCGGGGCACCCAGTCGATCGAGCGCAGCTCGTCGATGATCGCCCCCTTGATGCGGGCGATGGCGTAGGTCTCGAACTTGATCTGGCGGGTGATGTCGAACTTGTCGATGGCGTCGATGAGGCCGAACACGCCGTAGCTCACCAGGTCGGCCTGTTCGATGTTCTGGGGCAGACCGACGGACACCCGACCGGCCACGTACTTCACCAACGGTGAGTAGTGGACGATGAGGCGGTCACGCGCCTCGCGTGAACCGCTGGCCTTGTACTCGGCCCATAGCTGCTCGATTGCGCCAGCGTCGTCCTGGTCCACGGATCCCCTTCAACACCACCGCACGGCCACGGGGGCGCAGTGTAGACCCGGTCAGGGGCTTCACTGGGGCTGCCCTACCCGTTCCCACCAGCCCGCTCTCCGCCGGATGGCGCCTTGTTGCTCGAGGCGGGCCAGCACGGCGGTGGCCCGGCCGAGGCTGAAGCCGGTGCAGCGCAGCACGTCCTCGGTGGCGGTCGGGGTCCAGTCGACGGCGGCCAGGACGGCTGCTTCGGTTGGTGAGCGGGCGTTGGTGGGGTGTGGTTCGGCCGCTCGGTCGGGTGGCGGCGGCGGGACGGCCGCGCCCTCGAGGCTGAGCGCGACCAGCACGTCTTGCACGTCGGTGACGGGCGCGACCCCTTCGGACAGGAGGTGGTTGGTGCCGGCCGACGACGGGCTGCGGACCGACCCGGGAACGGCCATCACCGGCACGCCCCGCTCGATCGCCCACCTGACCGTCGACATCGAGCCGCCGGCGGCGTGGGACTCGACGACCACGACCACCTGGGCCAGGGCGGCGATGATCCGGTTGCGGAGCGGGAAGCGCCACGCGTCGGGCGGCGAGCCGAGGGGCGCCTCGGAGAGGAGGAGGCCGTTGTCCCTGACCCGTTGCCAGAGTTGGCGGTGGCGGGCGGGGTAGACGACGTCGAGGCCGCTGCCGACGACGGCAATGGGTGGGGTCGGTGGTTGTGGTCGGGCCGCGAGCGCTCCTTCGTGGGCGGCGCCGTCGATGCCGAGGGCGAGGCCGGACACGATGGCGACCCCGGCGGTGGCGAGGTCGCGGCCGAGTTGGCGGGCGACGTCGGACCCGTAGCTGGTGCAGCGGCGGGTGCCGACGATGGCCACCGACGGCCGGGCCAGCGCGGTTCGGTCGCCTTGCCAGTAGAGGATCGGTGGCGGGTCTGGATCGTCGGCCAGCGTCTCGGGGTAGTCGGGTTGGCCGAGCACCCATGCGCCCGCGTGTTGGTCGACGACGGCTTGCCACGCGTCGTGCGGATCGATGTGGGCGGCCGCGGCTCGCCACTTGGCCTGCAGCGATGGAGGGCCGAGGTCGTGGTTGGCGGCGGCGCCGTCTCGGATGGCGTACCAGGCTTGGCGCGCCGAGCCGGTGGCCAGGAGGGCTCGCAGCCGGTGTTGGCCGCAACCGGGAAGGAGCGAGAGGGCGACGGCGAAGGCGGCGTCGGCGTCGGCGTCGGTCGTCATGCCGCGCCCTCGAGTTGGTCGGCGTCGCCCCGGAGTTCGAGGGCGGCGCATACGTGTTCCTCGGTGACGGCCTCGCTCTCCATGAGGTCGGCGATGGTGCGGGCGACGCGTTGCACTCGGTGGAGGCCTCGGGCGGTGAGCGACCCGGTGCGGAGCTTGTATTCGAGGACGTGGTTGGCCGCGGGCGCGAGCGACACCGCGGCTTCGAGGGCGGCGCCGGAGAGGTCGGCGTTGCCCCGCACGCCCCGGGCCTGGGCTCGTTGCCGAGCGGCCGTGACCCGCTCGGCCACGACTTGTGTCGACTCGCCGCTCGGGCCGCCGAGCAGGTCGGCGACGTCGGGGCGGTTGACGCCGATGCGAAGGTCGAAGCGGTCGAGGAGCGGGCCCGAGAGGCGGCGGGCGTAGCGCAGCCTCGCGGTTTCGGAGCAGCGGCACGCGCCCGGTGGACCGCCTTCGCCGCACGGGCACGGGTTCATGGCCGCGACCAGGAGGAAGCGGGCGGGATAGATGACCGTTGACCGGGCCCGGGCGACGCGCACCACGCCTTCTTCGAGCGGCTGGCGGAGGGCGTCGAGGGCCGACGGCGACATCTCGCCGAGCTCGTCGAGGAAGAGGACGCCGTTGTTGGCCAGCGAGATCTCGCCGGGGCGCATCAGGGCGGTGCCGCCGCCGACGAGGGAGACGAGAGAGGCGTTGTGGTGTGGCGCCCGGAAGGGCGGCGTGGTGACGAGTCGGCCGCCGCCGCCGGGCAGCGGCAGGCCCGCGGCCGAGTGGATGCGGGTGGTGGCCAGGGCTTGCTCCCGGTTGAGGGGCGGGAGGAGGCCGGGGAGGCGGCGGGCCAGCATCGTCTTGCCGGTGCCCGGCGGGCCGATGAGGAGGAGGTGGTGGCCGCCGGCGGCGGCGATCTCGAGGGCCCAGCGGCCGATGCGTTGGCCGCGCACCTCGGCCAGGTCGGGCGGTGGGCGGTCGGCGTTCGACAACGCCGAGCCGGCGTCGCAAGCCGGCGGGTCGGGCCAGGGTTCGTTGCCCTTCAAGCAGTCGAGGAGCTGGTTGAGGGTCGAGGCCGAACGAACCGTGTGCCGGCCGACGAGGGCGGCCTCGTCGGCGACGGCGCGGGGGACGACGACGACCGGAGAATGGATGGCGTCGACAAGAGGGACGGTGCCGGACATCGGGCGGAGCGAACCGTCGAGGCCGAGCTCGCCGACGAAGGCGATGCCATCGACCACCGACGCCTCGAGGATGCCACCGGCAACCAGCAAGCCGATGGCGATCGGTAGGTCGAGACCACCACCTCCCTTGCGCATGGAGGACGGGGCGAGGTTGACCGTGACCCGTCGCAGCGGCCACGGCAGCCCGCTGGACAGCAGCGCGGCCCGCACCCGCTCGCGGGACTCGCGGCAAGAAGTATCGGGAAGGCCGACGACGGTGAAGCCGGGCAAGCCGTTCGACACGTGGACCTCGACCGACACCGGCCGGCCGTCGATGCCGAGCAAGGTGGCGGACGGGATGGTGGCGATCATCGGGCGCGACTCCTTCAACGAAGAAACAGAAGGAGTGGCCGGGTTACGCCTGGCCCCTCGAAGGCGCTACCGACAACCTACGCCAGGGGTGTGACAACAAGCAGCACTCAACGGCCCTCGAACTTCGGATCGCGCTTCTCCACGAACGCCGTCAGCGCCTCGGAGAAGTCGGCCGAGGCGAAGTTCACGTTCTGCGAGCGGGCTTCGTCCTCCAACGCCTGGTCGAAAGAAACGGAGAGCGAGTTGTTGAGCATCGTCTTCGTCAACGACAACGCCAGCGGCGGCCCCGCGGCCAGACGAGCAGCCCAGTCGGCGACGAAGGCCGACAGCTCGCCGGCACCGACCACCCGGTTGACCAAGCCGAACGCCTCGGCCTCCTTGGCACTCAACACGTCGGCGAAGAAGGCCAGCTCCTTGGCCCGGTGCAAGCCGATCAAGCGGGGCAACAACCACGAGCCGCCGAAGTCCAGCGACAAGCCCCGCCGGGAGAAGATCTCCGAGAACCGAGCCTCGTCCGAGGCCACCACCAGGTCGCAGCCGAACGCCATGTTGCAACCCGCGCCCGCGGCCACGCCACCGACACAGGCGATCGTCGGCTTGGGCAACCGATGCAACGCCAGCGCGACGGAGCCGATCCAGCGCATGCGCGACAACCCGTTGCGGGTGATGGAGCCAACCGACGTCAGGTCCTGCCCCGAGCAGAACGCTCCGCCGGCGCCGGTCAACACCAGCACACGGTCGTCGTCGTTCAACGCAACCGAGGTGAAGACGGACAACAACTCGTCCCACATCACGTCGTTGGCCGCGTTCTTCTTCTCGGGCCGGTTCATCGTCACGGTCACCACGCCGGAGGAAGAACGGTCGACCAACAACGTCTCGTACGCCATGGCCCGACCCTACGTCCTCGTCTGGGCGATGATGCCCCGATGAGCAACACGCCCGAGATCGACGCCACCGAAGCCGCCGCCCGCACCGAAGCTGGCCAAGCGCTCCTGCTCGACGTGAGGGAGGACGACGAGTGGACCGCGGGCCACGCCCCCGGCGCCCAGCACGTCAGGCTCGGCGACCTCCAACGGGCCCACGACGAAGGCGAGATCCCCAACGATCGCCCCATCGTCGCCGTGTGCCGGGCCGGCGGCCGCAGCGAGAAGGCGACCATCGCCCTCAACCAGGCCGGCTACGACGTCACCAACCTCGTCGGCGGTATGCAGGCCTGGGCCGCCGCCGGCCACCCGGTCGTCACCGACGACGGCAGCCAGGGAAACGTGGTCTAGGTCGAGCTAGGTCAAGCCCCCCGCCAGGACGTACCATTTGGGCGGAAACGAGGGCAGGAGCGGGCTTGCCGGCTTTCGAAGCCTACGTCCCCAACGCCCTGCGGGGCTGGGGTGCAACAGACGAGCGTCACCACCGGACCGACGGCACCCTCGTCTTTGCCGACCTCTCGGGCTTCACCGCGCTCAGCGAACGCCTGGCCGCCTTCGGGCGGAGGGGCGCCGAGCTCATGGCCGACGCCGTCACCGCCGTCTTCACCGACCTCCAGGCCGACGCCACCGCCCGGGGCGGCGACCTCCTCAAGTACGGCGGCGACGCCCTCCTCCTCGCCTTCACCGGCGACGACCATGCGCGACGAGCCGTCGCCGCCGCCCACGAGATGCGGGCCACCCTCCAGCGCAGAGGCCGGCTCCGCACCCCGGCGGGCTCGGTCCAGCTCGGCATGTCGATCGGCGTCCACACCGGGCCCATCGACCTGTTCCTCGCCGGCAACGAAGCCAGCCACCTCGAGCTCGTCGTCGCAGGACCGACGGCGAGCACCACCGTGGCCATGGAGGCCGCCGCCGACCGCGGCGAGATCGTCGTCAGCCGGGCCACCCGACACGCCATCGACCAAGACCAGGACCACGACCGGGAGCCCCGCGACGCCCCTCCCGCACAGCCGGCGACCAACGACCCCCGCACCTTCGTCCCCGAACGCATCCGCCGCCACCTCGACCAGGCCGAGCACCGCCTGGTCACGGTCGCCTTCGCCCACCTCGACGGCGTCGACGACCTGATCGAAGCCGACCCGACCAAGGCCGCCGCCACCCTCGACCACGACATCAGGACGATCGACGCCGCCTTCGAGGAGCTCGGCGTCACGTTCCTCGCCACCGACGTCGGCCCCGGCGGCCCGAAGATCATCGCCGTCACCGGCGCGCCCCAAGCGACCGAGCTCGACGAGGACCGGATGCTGCTCGCCCTCCTCGAGGTCACCAGACACACCATCCTCCCGATGCACACCGGCGTGCATCGTGGACGGGTCTTCGTCGGCGACGTCGGCCCCACCACCCGCCGCACCTACACGATCATCGGCGACGCGGTGAACACCGCGGCCAGGGTGATGGGCAAGGCGGAAGCGGCCGGGGTGCTGGCCACCACCGCCGTCCTCGACGCCGTCACCACGCCCTTCCGCACGACCGCCGTCAAACCGTTCTCGGCCAAGGGCAAGAAGGAGAAGATCGAAGCCGCCGTCGTCCACGAGCCCGTCGAGGACCACGACGAACAACCCGCCGCCGACCTTCCCTTCGTCGGCCGCACCGACGAGCTGCGCGCCCTCATCGAGAAGATGGACTGGGCCATCGCCGGCCACGGCGCCGAGGTCGCCATCGTCGGCGAGCCCGGCATAGGCAAGACGAGGCTCATCGCCGAAGCCGTGGCCAAGCGCCACCACGCCATCACCACGGTGGCCGTGCGCTGCGGCCCTTACGCGGCCTCGTCGGCGTTCTACGCGCTCGCGGCCCTCGTCAGGAAGGCGATGGGCCCGGTCACCCTCACCGAGGCGGTGGGGCGCCACGCGCCCGAGCTCGAACGGTGGCTCCCGCTCCTCGGCGTCGTCCTCGACGAGGACCACGAAGCCACCCAGTCGGTCGACGACCTCCACCCCGACTTCCGCCTGGCCCGCCTCCATTCGGTCGTGGCCCAGCTCCTCCAGGCCCTCCTCCCCCGGCCGGCGCTCGTCGTCATCGAGGACGCGCAATGGATGGACCCGGCTTCGGCCCAGGCTCTGGCCGACATCGCCCCCCGCCTGGCCCGCAAGTCGACCGTGATCCTCACCGCCCGCCGGCGTGGCGACGTCGGCTACCACCCGTCGCTCACCACCGCGACCCACCTCGACCTCGACCCCCTCGGTGCCGAACACATCGCCGTGCTCGCCGGCCTCGCCGGCCGCGACACCAACCTCAGGACCACCGACCTGGCCGCCATCGCCGAGCGGTCCGCGGGCAACCCGATGTTCCTCCGCGAGCTGCTCGACACCGCGACGACCGAAGGGATCGACGAGCTCCCGGAGAACGTGGAGAAGCTCGTCGCCGCCCGCGTCGACCGCCTCCCGGCGCCCGCACGCGAACTCCTCCGCCACGCGGCCGTCCTCGGCGTCAACGTCGACCTCGACGTCCTCCGCCAGATCGCCGACGACACCGAACCCCTCGGCCACCTCACCGCCCTCCTCGAACGCAACGACGCCGACGGCACCGTCCGCTTCCGCAATGCGCTCGTCCAACAGGTCGTGTACGAGACCCTCGCCTATCGCCTCAGGACCAGCATCCACGCCAAGGCGGCCACGGTCTACGAACGGCGCCACGCCCCGGCCGAGCTCCTCGCCGTCCACCTCGCCCGGGCCGAGCGCCACGAACGGGCGTGGGTCGTGGCCGAGGAAGCGGCCACCCACGCGGCCCAGCGCTACGCCCACCACGAAACCGCCCACTTCCTCCGGGTCGCGATCGACAGCGGCCGCCGGGCGAGAGCGCCCCATGCCGAGCTGGCCGCGCTGTGGGAGCGCCTCGGCGATGCCTACGAAACCGCCGGCCGCTACCCCGAGGCCGGCGCGGCTTACACCGCGGCGCGGCGGCTCAAGGGCCCGGGCCAGGCCAGGCTCATCCGCAAGCTCGGCGAGGTCGACGAGCGCACCGGCCGCTACACCGCCGCCCTCCGTCGCTACCGCGCCGGCATGACCGCGACCGGCGGCGAGGGCCGCGACTGGGCCGAGCTCGCCCTGGCCTACGCCGGCGTGCGCATCCGCCAGGGCCGGTTCGCCGACGCCGTCGACTGGTGCCAGCGCGGCCTCGAGCAAACCAAGGCCGACGAGGAACAGGCCACCGTCGCCCACGCATACTTCCTCCTCCAACACGCCCACACCAGGCTCGGCACCGACGACCGTGCCCGTTACCGGGGCATGGCCGTCCGCCTCTACGACGAGCTCGGCGACCAGTCGGGCCTGGCCAAGGCGCTCAACAACGACGGCCTCGACGCGTACTACGAAGGCCGTTGGGACGACGCCCTCGCGTGGTGGGAACGGGCCCGGGCGGCGTGCGCCCGGGTGGGCGACGTCGTGGGCGCGGCCACCATGGCGAACAACATCGCCGAGATCCGCTCCGACCAGGGCCACCTCGAGGAGGCCGAGGCGCTGTTCGAGGAAGCCGCCGTCGTCTTCCGCGACGCCGGCCACGCCATGCTGCGGGCCATCGCCGAGAAGAACCTCGGCCGGGTCGCGGGCCGCGCCGGCCGCCACGACGAGGCCAGGCAGCGGCTCGACACCGCCGAGGCCGAGCTGCGCCGCATCGGCGCCCACGACTACCGCCTCGAGGCCGAGGTCTTCAGGGCCGAGGTCGAGCTCAACGCCGGCCGGCCGGCCGACACCCTCGACCGCCTCGGCGGCCTGCCGTCCACCCCTCTCGTCGAACGGATACGGGGCTACGCCAGGTTGCAACTCGGCGACACCGCCGGGGCCAGGGACGCCTTCGACGAGAGCTTGCGCATCGCCCGCGACCGCAAGATGGCCTACGAGGAAGCCATGACCCTCGAAGCGCTCACGGCCCTCACCGGTAGCTGAACCACACCTCCCGGCTGCTGCCGTCGGCGAAGGTGAACTTCAACGACTCGCACCCGCCCGTGCCCTCGGCTACCGCGTGCTGGTACACGAACTGCTCGTTGGCCAGGTCGTAGGACAACCCCGACGGTGAGCCCGCGGTCGTCGTGGGCACGAAGTGCTCGGCGCCGCAACTGCCGCACGCCATCGTCGTCCGGGTGATCGACGTCACCGCCGACAGGTCGCGGACCACGCCGCCGCCAGGACCGAAGAGCTGCCACTTCACCGGCACGGTGGTGCCGTCGTCGACCACGTTGACATAGGTCGGGTTCTTCAACGGCGCCTTGAAGCCGACGAAGGTGTAGCTGCCGCTGACGGTGTAGGTGCGGCTCACCGACGACGAGTTGCCGGCGTTGTCGGTCGCGGTGACGGTGAAGGTGTGGGCCCCTGGCGTGGACGTGTCGATGGCCGAGCCCGAGGGCACCGACCCTTCGCACGAGGCCACGCCGATCGGGTCGCTGCACGAGTACGCCGCCTTCACGACCTGGCCGAGGGCGTACTGCGCGCCCGATTGCGGCGAGTCGGCCACGATCGCCGGCGCTTCGGCATCACCCACGATCGAGCGGAAGAACTGGCCCTTGTTGGTGCTGTAGGCCACGTTCTTGGCGCCGTCGAGCACCTCGGCCGCGATCTGCACGTCGCCGCTCGGCACCGCCAGCGCGCCGGTCCACTGCCCGGTCGAGGGATTGACGGTGAGGTCGACGAACTTCCACTTCCCGTTGAACGACGGGTGCAGCACCATGGCCACCGCCCGCTTGACGCCGGTGCCGCCGGCGTTGTCGGCGGCGTCGACGATCAGCTTCAGCGAACCGGCGGTGCTGTCGTACACCCCGGCCACCCGCCGGATCGTCGGCGTGGTCGCGTCGGCGTTCGACGAGTAGCCGACCTCGCCGGCGAAGTGGCGCACGAGCCGCTGCACCGTCGAACCGCTGCCGTCGGGCCGCGACTGGCCGGCGACCAGCACGAGTTGCTGGTTCTGGACGCCGAACGCCTTGGTCGTGCCGATACGGGTGAGATTGGCCGGGTAGATCGAGCCCGCCGAGGCCAGCTCGTCCTCGTGGGCCGCCAGGTCGATCGTCGGCCGCGCCGTCGCCGGGTTGGCGATGACGTTGCTGTCGTCGGTGGTGAGTTCGGTCACGAACACGCTGCGGGCATTACGCCCGGTGACGGTGACGTCGCGCGTCTCGAGCGGCTGGATGTGGCGGTAGGGCGCGTAGCTCGTGGCCCCACCGGGGCCGGCCCAGAACGTGCCCCGCGCCGGGTCGTCGACCCGGGTGAGGGCGGGGTCGATGGTGATCGACGCGGTGGCGTTGCCGGTGGCGGCGTCGACGGTGACCGCCGGCTGGGGCGGCGCCGCCGGCCCCGAGCCCGCGGGCCCGACCCGCCAGAACGGCAGGCCGTAGAGGTTGGCCTCGACCAACGCCTTCTCGTCGAACACGCCGTAGGTGCCCATCGAGGAGAAGTAGCCGGCCTTGGCCTTCACGTACTTCTCGCCGATGGTCGTCGACTTGTCGGCGAGCTGGCCGGCGAACATCACCATCAACCGCTCCGACAAGGCCGACGACGCGGTGTCGCCGTAGCCGTAGCCGGTGTTGGCCAGGTAGACCGCGGCCTTCTGCTGCCCGTGCTCCTGGGCCCAGTCCTGGGCCGCGGCGCCCAACCCGCCCCGCACCGCGGTGTCGGGAACGTTGAGCCCGGCGTGGCAACCCATGGTGAAGAGCAGGCGGCCGGGCAAGGAGTTGTCGGGGACGTCGGCGGTGTTGAACAGGTCGGTGCGGGCGAACTTGCCGCCGCTGGCCGGGCCCGCGGGCTGGGCCTGGTAGTGGCTGTAGTGGGCGTTGGTCGAGGCGATCGTGGGCACCGGCGTGGCCCCGGTGTAGACCGCGGTGAGGTCGGCCTTCTTCCACGTGTCGTTGATCAGCGTGCGGGTGTTGGGCGCGACCTGCTGGAGCTTGGCGGCCACGCCCTGGGCGCCGTCGGCCAGGAAGTCGTAGCCGGTGACGAGGGCGGTGCCGGTCGTCGGGTCGACCAGGCCGTTGCGGGCCTTGTACTCGTCGAGCTGGCCGGAGATGTCGGCCGGCGACTCGACCATGCGGGACACCGACACCTGCGGGAGGTAGAGCTCGCGGCCCAACCAATCGGCCTTGCTGAAGGCGCCGTAGGCGTCGTCGGTGAGGACGTAGCCGAGGGCGGCGGCGGCGTAGAGCGCGTTGGCCTGCTGGGGCGCGTTGCCGAGCATGAAGCCGAGCTCGCCGGCGTTGTCCTGCTCGTTC
>JAXDPV010000016.1:0-7330 GCA_034668185.1 Actinomycetota bacterium | reverse complement strand
CGTTTGGGCGCGATTAGTTCGGTATTCCGAAGTCATCGCGCCCAAACGGCGGTCGGGAGGCGGGGGCGTACCTCATCCTCTACGCGTTGCTGGCCGTCGGGTTCTTCACCATGGCGGCGATCGTGCTCGACGTGGCCGGGCTGCGGCAGGGGCGGCGGTCCGATCGGACGGCGGCCGACCTCGCCGCCAGCGCGGCCGTGACCGGGCTCGACGTGAGCGACTCCTCTTCCTACGCCCGGGCGTGCTCGGCGGCGTGGGGGTACGTGCTGGCCAACCGCAACGACGTCTCGCCCGGCGGCACCGCGGCCGCGCCCGACTGCGCCGGCGTGTTCCCGTCTTCGCAAGCGTGCCTCTCGGGGATGGCGGCCCGGACGGCGGTGGGCACGTGGGGACCGCTCACGGTCTCGATCACCTCGCCGGTGCCCGACGACTCGCCGCTGATGCTCGCCGAGGCCCAGGGCGGCGACATTGCCCAGCCGGTCAACCCCGCGACCGACGGCGCCGCCTGCGCCCGGGTCGGGGTGCGCATCGAGCGGACCCGCACCTTCCTCTTCGGCGGGATCGCCGGCGTGGCCGGTGGTTCGACCGACGTCCACAGCGTGGCCCGGGCCCTGACCACGACGTCGACCACCGAGGTGCCCGGCGTGGTCGCGTTGGAGCCGTCGGGGTGCGACGGCGTCTCGACCGACGGCGCCGGCGGCACGTTGCAGGTCGAGGGCGCGGGGCTGCCGGGCGTGGTCGTGGTCGACTCCGACGGCTCGTCGTGCGGCGGGCTCGGCGGGTTCACCATCACGCCCCGCGGCACCGGGCGGCTGGTGGCCACCCCCAACGGGCCCGCGGCCGGCGTGATCTCGTCGTTCGCCCTCGGTGGGTCGAACTTCGCCCGGGCCTACGACCCGGCGGCGGTGGCGGGCGGGCGGTTGAGCCCGCAGCCGACGCCGTCGTTCGCCCGCACCGGCCGGGGCATCATCGACGCCCGCTACAACTGCACGACCGGTGGCTGCGCCGCCGGCGCCGACCACGTCGACCAGCTCCGTGCGTCGTTCGGCGGTCCGGGCGCGCCCGCCGGGCTGACGCCCTACGCCGGGCCGTGCTCGGTGGCGGGCGGGTTCGGCTCCGCTGGCGCGGTGGTGGGCTCGACGTTCGTGGACTGCCCGGTGTTCGACGTGTTCGGCCCGGTCACGTTCAGTGGCGCCGCGGTGGTGTTCGCCGGCGACGTGGTCATCCACGGGGGTGGGTGCCTGGCGGTCAACTCGGCGTTCTGCGGCGCCTCGGGCACGGCCGCCCAGGACGGCGTCGTCTACGTCCGGGGGTCGTTGAGCAAGCCGCTCGACGGGGTGCTGTTGTTGAACCAGGCGTTCGTGTACGCCGCTGGGGGCATCGACCTGCCGCCGTCGTCGAGCGGCGGGTTCGGCAGCGTGGTCTGGTGGAAGGCGCCCTTGGCCGGGTCGTTCGAAGACCTGCTCGGGTGGACCGACGCCGCTTCGACCGTCGACCTCGGCGGCCAGGACGTGACCATGCTCGAGGGGACGATCTTCGCCCCCAACGCCACCGTCGTCCTCGAGGCTGCGCCCGACTGCAACGGGAACGGGAACGGTGGTGGCAACGGGAACGGCAACAACTGCAACTGCAACGGGAACAGTTGCAGCGGCGGCCCGCCACCGTTCGACGTCCCGTTGCAGGTCGTGGCCAAGCGGGTGTCGCTCCACGGCCCCGACGACGTCACCCTGGCCCCCAACGCCACCCGCGCCACCGGCCGCATCACCCGCCAGGTCCGCCTGCTCCGCTGAATCCCGCTTTCGACACCTGGGTCCCGCCGTGGACGGCGGGGCCCTGGTGTCAAACCCGCGGGGTGCTACTCGGTGGGCTCGGCCGTCTCCGGTGCGGGCTCGGCGGGGGCTTCGGCTGCAGCCGGTTCGCCGGCGTCGGCGGCGGGCGCCTCGGCGCCGCCGGCATCAGCCGCGGCGGCACCCTCGGCGGGGGCGGAGCCGGTGGTGGCGTACTCGCCGGCGAGGTCGGCCCAGGCGGCCTGGGACTCGGTCTCGGGCTCGAACTCGCCGTAGTCGATGTTGCCGATGTACTTGCCCTCTTCGTCGAAGGCGTGCTCGCCGAAGTGTTCACGGAACTCGGCGGCGACCTCGCCGCCCTCGGCGGCCTGCTTGATCGACAGCGAGATGCGGCGGCGCTGGAGGTCGAGGTCGATGATCTTGACCCACAGCTCCTCGCCCGGCGTCACGACCTGCTCGGGCAGGTCGACGTGGTGGGCGGCCATCTCCGAGATGTGGACCAGGCCCTCGATGCCCTCGCCCACCTGGACGAAGGCGCCGAACGGCACCAGCTTGGTGACCCGGCCGTAGGTGAGCTCGCCCACCCGGTGGGTCGAGGCGAACTCGTTCCACGGGTCCTGCTGGGTGGCCTTCAGCGACAGGGCGATGCGCTCGCGATCCATGTCGACGTCGATGACCTTGACCTCGACCTCGTCGCCCACGGTGACGACCGACGACGGGTGGTCGACGTGCTTCCACGACAGCTCGGACACGTGGATGAGGCCGTCCATGCCGCCGATGTCGACGAAGGCACCGAAGTTCACGATGCTCGACACCACGCCCCGGCGCACCTCGCCGACCTTGAGGTTGGCCAGGAACTCGTCGCGCTGTTCCTTCTGGGTCTCCTCGAGCCAGGCCCGCCTCGACAGGACGACGTTGTTGCGGTTCTTGTCGAGCTCGATGATCTTGGCCTCGAGCTCCTTGCCGACGTAGGGCTGCAGGTCGCGCACACGGCGCAGCTCGACGAGCGACGCCGGCAGGAAGCCCCGTAGGCCGATGTCGAGGATCAGGCCACCCTTGACCACCTCGATGACGGGACCGCGCACGGTGCCGTCGTTCTCCTTGATCTTCTCGATCGTGCCCCAGGCCCGCTCGTATTGGGCCCGCTTCTTGGAGAGGACGAGCCGGCCTTCCTTGTCCTCCTTCTGGAGGACAAGGGCTTCGATCTCCTCGCCCATGCTGACGATCTCGCTCGGGTCGACGTCGTTGCGGATCGAGAGCTCACGGGCAGGGATGACGCCCTCGGACTTGAAGCCGATGTCGAGGAGGACTTCGTCCTTGTCGACCTTGACGACGGTTCCGGTGACGATGTCGCCGTCGTCGAACTCGACGATGGTGTCGGCGATGGCGTCCTCGAGGGACATGCCGCCGAGGTCGTTCTCCACCACCGTGTTGTAGACGTACTCGTCTTCTTGTTCGGTGGTGGTCTCAGGGGTGTCGGACATGGTGGTGGTAGGTAGCCTTTGCTTTCCGGACGGGTGTGGCCGAGGCGGCTCGCACCGAAGCATCAAGGGTACCTCAGCAGGGTGTTCGCGCCACCAGGAGGAACTCGGGCGTGTCGAGATTGGGCGCTTCTCGTTGGTAGCGCCCAGGCGTCACCGACCACACGTGCTCGACCTCGAGGCCGGCGGCGGCGGCCAGGAGGCGCAGCTCCCTGGGGGTGAAGCAGGTGGTCTCGAGCACGAACGGCGTTTCGTTGCCGGCTTCGTCCTTGAGGGTGGTGCGCTCGACGTTGATGCCGGTGTTGGCGTCGAAGTCGTCGGTGCCCTCGAGGAAGCGCACGCAGAAGTAGGACGAGAAGGCGCTCAGCACCACCCGCCCCGGCTCGCGGCCCTCGCCGCCCGGCCTGACCGCCCTGGCCATGCCGTCGAGCACCGACGGGTCGTCCTCCCGCACCAGGCCGAACCCGCCCTGGCACAGCGAGATGGCCACGTCGAACTCGGCGTCGAAGGCCAGCGACCGGGCATCCCCGACCTCGAACGTCGCCCCCGCGGGCGCGCCCTCGCGCGCCAGCTCGACGAACCGCGGCGTGATGTCGACCCCGTGGACCTCGATCCCCCGCGCCGCCAGCGCGTGGGCGTGGCGCCCGGGGCCGCAGCCCACGTCGAGCACCCGCATCCCCGGCCGCAGGCCCAAGGCGTCGACCAGGAACCCGACCTCCTGCTCCGTCCCCTTGGTGAACGAGTACTTCAGGTACGCGCGCCCGAGGAACTCACCCGCCTCGGGCCACGCCGAGCCACCGGCGTCCGTCATCTCATCCCTTGGCTTCGGCCCAGTTCTTCCCCCATGCCAGGTTGACCGCCAACGGGACCCGCAGGTCGGCCGCGCCCTCCATGGCCGACAACGTGAGCTCGGCCGCCCGGTCGTGCTCGTCGGGCGGCACCTCGAGGATGACCTCGTCGTGGACCTGGAGGATCAGCCGGCTGTGCAAGCCCTCTTCCTCGATCGACCGGTCGAGCCTGACGATGGCCACCTTGAAGATGTCGGCGGCCAACCCCTGGATGCCGGCGTTCATCGCCTGGCGTTCGCCCGCCTGGCGTATCCGGTAGTTCGACGACGACAGCTCGGGGATCTGTCTTCGCCGGCCGAACAACGTCTCGGTGTAGCCACGGTCGCGCGCCTCGGCCACCGTACGGGTCATGTAGGCCCGCACCCGGGGGAAGGCGACGAAGTAGGCGTCGAGGATCTCGGCGGCTTCGTCGACGGCGATGTTCAACCGCTGGGCCAAGCCGTAGGACTCCATGCCGTAGGCCAACCCGTACGACACCATCTTCGCCTTCGACCGCTGCCCGAGGGTGACGTCGCCAGGCTCGACGCCGTAGATGCGGGCCGCGGTGGTGGTGTGGATGTCCTGCTGGTTCAGGAAGGCCTCGACCAACCCGGGGTCTTCGGCCAGGTGGGCGATGACCCGCAGCTCGATCTGGTTGTAGTCGGCCACCAGTAGCTCGTAGCCCTCGGCCGGCAGGAACGCCCGGCGGAACCGCCGCCCCTCCTCGGTACGGATGGGGATGTTGTGCAGGTTGGGTTGGTCGCTCGACAACCGACCGGTGCGGGCCACCGTCTGGTTGAAGGTCGCGTGGATGCGACCGTCGTCGGCGACCTCGCCCAACAAGCTCTCGCCGTAGGTCGAGCGCAGCTTCTCGACCTCGCGGTAGCGCATCAGCTTCTCGATGATCGGGTGCTGGCCGACCAACTTCTCCAACGAGGCGGCGTCGGTCGAGAACCCCGTCTTCGTCTTCTTCTGGGGCGCGAGCCCGAGCTCGTCGAACAACACCGTGCGTAGCTGCTTGGTGGAGTTCACCGTGAACGGGTGGCCGGCGAGCTCCTGGATCTCGCCGTCGAGCCGCGCCACCTCCCCGGTCAGCTCGGCCACCAGCCCCCGCAGGAACCCGACGTCGACCCGCACGCCGACCAGCTCCATCCGCACCAGCGCCCGCACCAGTGGCCGCTCGACCTCGTCGTACAGCCGGGTGAGCCCGCGGGCGTCGAGCACCTCGGCCATCACCGGGGCCAACCGGGCGATGGCCACCGCCTCCCGCCCGGCCGACTCGGCCACGTCGGCGCCCTCACCGCTCAGGTCGAGCTGGCCCTCGGGTGGCGCGTCGGGCGAACGCACCTCGACGCCGGCGTACTTCAACGCGATGACGTCGAGCGGGTACGTCTCTTGGGCCGGGTCGATGAGGTACGCCGCCAACTGGGTGTCGACCCCGAGGTTCAGCCCGTCGACCCCGTAGGGCGCGAGCCCCCGCAGCAACGCCTTGGCGTGGTGGGCGTGGAACAACCGCTGCGACAGCAGCCTTTCGAGCTGAGGGCCCACGCCCTCCTCCCCCAACAACGAGGCGTCGAGCCACAGGGCCACGTCGTCCTCCACCGCGATCGCCAACCCCGACACCGGCGACCGCCCCTCGACCCCCGTCCACGCCGGCGCCACCGCGACCCAAGGCCCCTCGGCCTCGCACCGCTCGGCCAGTAGCTCGACGGCCTCGGTCGCGCTCCGCACGTGGCGAACCTCGACCTCCAACGGCTCGCCCGCGGGCACCGCCTCGAGCCCGGCGGCGCCGCCACCACCGACATCGTCGCCCAGCACCTCGAAGAGGCGTTCGAGGATGCCACCGCGAAACTCCAGGAACGAGAAGAGGTCGCGCACCTCGTCGAAGGCGAACCCGCCCATCTTGAGCTCGTCGAGGTCGACCTCCACCGGCACGTCACGCACCAGCGGTGTGGCCAGGAGGTTCTCCCGCACGCGGGCCTCGTGGGCGGTCAGGTTCTCCCGCAGCTTGGGCGTGCACTTGTCGAGGTTGGCGAACACGCCGTCGATGTCGCCGTAGTCGTTGATGAGCTTGGCCGCCGTCTTCTCCCCCACCCCAGGGACGCCGGGCAGGTTGTCGGACGTATCGCCCCGCAAGGCGGCGTACATCGGGTAGTCGACCGGCCGCACGCCGGTGCGCTCCTTGATGCCGGCCTCGTCGTACAGCACGTAGTCGGTGACGCCCCGCTTGTTGTAGAGCACCTTGATGTGCGGGTCTTCGACCAACTGATAGGCATCGCGATCGCCGGTGACCACGATGACGTCGTCGCCCCGGTCGCGGGCTCGGGTAGCCAACGTGGCCAGCACGTCGTCGGCCTCGAACGTCGCCAGCTCGACCACCGGGATGTGCAACGTGTCGACTACCTGGCGGACCAGGCCCATCTGCTGCCTCAGGATGTCGGGCGCCGCTTCCCGACCGCCCTTGTAGTCGGTGACCAGGCTGTGGCGGAACGTCGGCTCGGGCCGGTCGAAAGCGACGGCGATGCCGTCGGGCCGGTGCTCACGGAGGAGGTACACGAGCATGTTGGTGAACCCGTACACCGCGTTCGTCACCTGCCCGCTGGCCGTCGCCATGTCGGTCGGGAGGGCGAAGAACGCCCGGTAGGTCAGGGAGTTGCCGTCGAGCAGGAGGAGGGTCGCCATCTCCTCCCGAGCCTAGAAGGCGGTGCCCAACCCCGACAGCACGCCGCCGTCGACGATGATGTCGATGCCCGACACGAACGAGGCCTGCTCCGACAGCAGGAAGGCCACGACGTCGGCGATCTCCTCGGGTCGGCCCTGGCGGCCGAGCGGGGTGTGGTCGACCATCACCTGCATCAGGGGCTGGGCCTCGAACTCGGCCGCGCCCATGGGCGTGTCGATGATGCCTGGCGAGAGCGAGTTGACCCGCCCGCCCTTCGGTCCCCACGCCACCGACTCGCGACGGATCAGCCGTGAGACGCCGCGCTTGGCCCAGCAGTACGCCTCCTCCTTGGTGCTGATCAGCTCGGCCACGCGGTCGAGGAAATCAGCGGCGAGGGGGTCGTCGAGGACGGCGTCGATCTCGGGGTGGTCGCGGTCGGCGAGCTGGTACTGGCCGATCGAGGCGAAGCACACCGCGGCGGAGCCAGGCCCCACCAGCGGCCGGAGGGCCTCGAGCAGCAGCGCCGAGCCAGTGAGGTCGACGTCCATGACCCGGCGCACCTCGGCCATGGTC
>JAXDPV010000015.1:0-3652 GCA_034668185.1 Actinomycetota bacterium | reverse complement strand
GCACCGAGACGATGGGCGTGGGGGTCACCCTCAACGGCGCGGCGCTCGACTTCACCGCCGTCAACGGCTTCGACATTCCGGGCAGCGTCGTGGTCACGGCGTCGAACGGGAGGCCGAGGCCGGCGAGCACGACGTCGATCCTCGTCACCGCCGGGTAGCCGCCGACCAACACGAAGGCGCACAGCCCGGCGAACGACAGCAGCCCGAGCACCGCCGAGGGCAGGAGGGCGGCGCCGACGATGTCGTCGGCTCGGTCGGCTCGTTGGCTGACGAGTTTGGTGACGGCCGCGGTCGTGCCCAGGTCGGCGACGGTCGAGGCGCCGAGCAGGAGGGCCGAGGCGATGGCGTAGCGGCCGAAGTCGGACGTCGACAGCGTGCGGGTGGCCACTAGGACGAAGCCGAGGGCGAGGGCGCGCCCGGCGACCTGCATCCCGGCCAAGGCCACCGTGCCCTGGGCCGCGGCCCGGGCGTCGTCGGTTCCCGCCGCGACCTCACCCTCGGGCACGGCCGCAGGGTATCCGCGGGCGCGCCGACGTTGGCGCAGATTTGGGCGCCCCCCTGGGTGGGGGTTTATCACCCGGGTGTGACAACGACCCCTAACCTTCGGTGTTCGTGCAGGCGGTCGACGTGGTCTTCGTCAACTTCCGGTCGGAGGACGACGTGGCCAGCGCCATCGACGACCTGGGGTCGGCCGGGGCCCACGACCTGCAGGTGTCGGTGCGGGTGGTCGACTGCAGCGGCATGACGGACGAGGCCAAGGCCGGGCTGTCGGGTGGCACGGCCGTGCCCGTCGAGGTGATCGACGCCGGCGGCAACGTCGGCTTCGGCCGGGCCGCCAACCTTGGCGCGGCCGCGGGCGGCGCGCCGGTGATCGCCTTCCTGAACCCCGACGTCGCCGTCGATGCCGCCGCCTTCGCCGGATTGGTGCGCGCCGGCGTGGCCGGTGGAGCGGTCGCCTGGAGCGGTGTCCTCCGCAACCCCGATGGCAGCGTGCAAGCCAACGCCGCCCCGGCCCCGTCGTTGCGCCGGATGGCGGCCGAGTACCTCCTCGGCGCCGACACCCGCTTGGCGCCGGCCACGGCCGAGCGGGAGGTGGCGGTGCTGACGGGGGCGGTCCTGCTCGTCGATCGCACCGCTTTCCTCGCCGCCGGCGGCTTTGCCTCCGACTTCCCGCTCTACATGGAGGACGTCGACCTCTCGTGCCGCCTGTCGGCGCTCGGCCGGGTCGTGCAGTATCCGATCGAGGTGGGCGTCCACACCGGCGGCGCCAGCGCGCGCCACGCGCCCCGCGAGACCTGGGTCCTCCTGCACGCGTCGCGGGTCGCCTACTTCGCCAAGCGGGGCCGCGGTTCCGGCGCGGTCGCGAGGTTGGTCGTGCTGGCCGGTGCCACCATCCGGGCGTTGATCAGGGATCGATGGTCGCGGCC
The DNA here is from genome assembly GCA_034668185.1 of Actinomycetota bacterium. Classification (GTDB taxonomy): domain Bacteria; phylum Actinomycetota; class Acidimicrobiia; order Acidimicrobiales; family CADCTF01; genus DATLED01. The sequence goes on along the minus strand of JAXDPV010000015.1, from coordinate 2,225 downwards.
GTGGCTCGGTGGCCTCGTGCGGGCGACGGCCCCGGGGTTCCCGTTGGCCGAGTTGCTGCCTCCCCGCCAGGAGCGGGTCGGGTGAAGACCGACGTCACCGTGGTCGTGCTCGCCCTCGACGAGGAGGCCCGCATCGAGCCCACGTTGCGCGCCGCCCTCGACGCCGGGTTCGCGGTGCTCGTCGTCGACGGCGGCTCGACCGACGCCACCGTCGCCATGGCCGAGCGATCGGGAGCGACGGTGACGAGCAGGCCGTTCGACGGGTTCGCCGAGCAACGCAACTGGGCCCTTGATCAGGTCACCACGCCTTACGCGCTGTTCGTCGACGCCGACGAGCTCCTCCACCCCGAGCTCGTGACCGAGATCGCGGCCGCGGTGGGCGACGGCGTCGACGGCGCCTGGATCCCCACGCTCGACTACTTCGCCGGCCGGTGGATGACACACGGTGGCTGGTACCCGCAGCCCCACGTGCGGCTGCTGCGCCGGGGCGCGGCCCGCTTCGAGGGCTCGGTACACGAGGCCGTGCGCTTCGCCGGCTCGGCCAACGTCGTGCGCCTGGAGCAACCGCTGCTCCACCGCTCGCACCTCACGGTCGGCGACTACCTGCGCAAGCTCGACCGCTACACCACCATCGAGGCCCGCGAGAAGCATGGACGGCCGAGCCGGCTGCTGGCCCGGGGCGTGGCCGAAGCCGTGGCCGTCCTGGCCCGGCGGTTGGTCGTGCAGTCGGGATGGCGAGACGGCTTACACGGCATCGTCGGCGCCGTCCTCTACGCGACCTACCGCTTCACGATCTACGCCAAGGCGGCCACGGCCACGCCGGTCGACGAGGACACGCCCGAGGCCGCGCTGGCCCGGTTGCGCCGGCGTCAGCGCCGGTAGGCGGCCTCGAGCAGGCGGGTACACGCTTCCCAGCTCAGCGAGCGGGCGATGCCGAGCCCGGCCGCAGCCAACCGTTCCCGCCTGGCACGGTCACCGAGCAACTCGGCGAGCAGGGCGGCGATGGCCGGAGTGTCGTCGGCGGCTTCGAGGTGGACGCCGACCGCGGCGCCCGGCACCCGCCCAGCCACAGCGGTCGTGGTCACGACGGCACGACGGTGGGCGAAGCCCTCGAGCACCTTGGTCTGCAGCCCCGTGCCGTAACGGAGGGGCGCGGCCACGACCCAGGAGCGCCCGAAGAACGGCGTCATCGATGGGACGTCGGCGTGGACCTCGATGCCGTCGAGGTCGCCGAGGGCGCGCACCTCCGACGACGGCCGGGCCCCGGCGATCACCAAGTGGGCGTTGGGCACGGCCCGCCGGAGGGTCGGAAAGATCGAGGTCGCCAACCACACGGCGGCGTCGATGTTGGCGAAGTAGCCGAGGTTGCCGGGGAACAGGATCGTCGGCGCGCCGTCGGGCTCGGGCACGTCGTCGGGCACGCGCACACCGAAGGGGACGACGTCGATGTCGGGCAAGCCGATGGCAATGCGGTCGTCGTCCGAGGTGCAGCTACTCGACCGGACCCGCCGGCCGAGCTCGACTTCGTAGGTTCTGAGGCGCCGGGCTTCGCGAAGCCAGAACGCTCGCGGCCGGGTCGACGCGGCGCGTTGCTCGGTGTTGCGGCTCAGGGCATCGACGTAGTCGAGGTGGGCGTGGGAGAAGTCGTCGACCATGGCCCCGGCCCGCACCGTCGAGAGGTGGACGACGTCGGCTTCGCGCACTAACGACGCCGGCACCCGCCACCGCGAGAAGGCCGCGACCTGCAACGGGTCGCGGACGAACGACGACGGCGATGGCAGGCGTGTTTCAGCCGCGACCGGCTCGACGCCCATCGCCGTCAGGTGGGCGCGGTCGTCGGACGACAAGCGGGCCACGCAGCACGCGACCTCGTGGCTACTGGCCAGCTCGGCGAGGAAGCCCGACAGCCGCATACGGTCGCCCCGGTTCGGCGGCCACGGCGACCTCGACGTGACCGCCACGATCTTCATCGGCGCCCGAGCCATCGGGCCCGAACGTCCAGCGCGAAGCGCGCCGCCCGCCAGCGCCAACCGTCGCGGTTCGACGACGCGTAACGGATGGCCGAGTCCACGAAGTGGCGATCGACGACCCTCCGGTCGTGGGCCGAGCCGCCGACGGTGTGGAGCGCGGGTTCGGTGCCGGCGGTGCGCACCGTCATCGCCGGGAAGGCGCGGGCCAGCCGGCGGCAGAGGTCGGCGTCCTCGAAGTAGAGGAAGTAGCCGTCG
>JAXDPV010000014.1:0-12427 GCA_034668185.1 Actinomycetota bacterium | reverse complement strand
CCAGAGCGCGATCGCGCTCTGGCGCTTCCCAAACGCGAAGGGGGCGGCGGGCCAGGCGGCCAACATGCCGGGCACGAAGCCGAGGCCGCCGGAGACGATGCGGATCGCCAGCAGCGCGCCCGCGCCGGCCAGGGCCACAACGGCGAGCCCGGCATCCGGCTTTGTGAACGCTGAGGCCGGCATACCGGCCTGAGCGTTCACAAAGCGGGAGGTGAGCACGGCGGCGAAGGCGATCAAGGCGGCGAAGGCCGCGCCGAGGGCGATGCCACGGGACGAGCCGTCGAGGGCGAAGGTGGTGACCGCGGCCTCCTCCAGCCGGGAGGCGGGGGCGGCGCCGGCGCCGGCGGCGGTGCCCGCGACCCGCGCACCCCTGATGGTGGTGCCCACCACCCGGCGCTCCAAGGCTTCGTTGGCCACCAGTGGGACCGACAAGCCCACCAACAGCAAGGCCCCCACGGCCACGGCCTTCCTCAGGCTCGTTCGGGACAACCCGACGACCACCACCACGGCCACCGCCAGGTAGACGAGGGCTTCGGTTCGCATCGTCGCGGCCGCGCCGAAGAGCGCACCCGCGGCCAACGCCGGCCACCACCATCGTCGACCGCTCGGCCCGGACAGCAACAGCACCACCGCCCACGCCATCAGCGCCACGCCGAGCGAGTGCTCCCAGAAGTCGAGGGCGTAGATGGCGAGCGGCGAAGCCAGCCCGACGAGCCAGAAGCCGGCCCACGCCCGCCGGCCGGCGACGCCGAAGCGCAGCAGCAACGCACGGGCGGCGAACGCCGCCGCCACCGACCCCGCCATCGGCACGAGCAACGCCGCCCGGTAACCGCCGATGCGGAACAGCTCCCATCCGAACCACAGCGCCGGCAGCGTGGTGATGTTCACCCACTTGCCCGACGAGGTGTGGGTCGTGTTGGCCAGCGGATGGAGGGCGCCGGTCGGGTCCCACTGCTCGGCCCAGTAGCCGAGGTCGGGGTCGAAGCGGCCGCGCTCGGACATGACCCGCAGCGTGGCCACCTTGCCGCCGGTGTCGGTGCCGAGGAACCCCCGCGGCGAGTTCAAGAACGACAACCCGACGTACACGGCCAGCAACGCCAGCCCGGCCGCCCCCGCCCCCAGCACCCGGCGCACCTAGGCGGTGGCTTCCTTCAACTCCCGCTTCAGATCATGGATCTCGTCGCGCAGCTTGGCGGCGTACTCGAAGCGGAGGTCGGCGGAGGCCTCGTTCATCTCGGCTTCCAGGGCCCGCACCAGGCGGGCGATCTCGTCCTTCGGCAGGTTGGCGAAGTCGGACTTGTCGCGCTTGCGGTTGCGCCGGTCGGACCCGGGCACGGGCGCACCCTGCGGCCCACGCCCGACCAACGACAGGATGTCGGACACGCCCTTGGTCACCGACAACGGCGTGATGCCGTGCTCGATGTTGTACCGGCGCTGCAGTTCCCGGCGGCGCTCGGTCTCGGAGATGGCCCGCTGCATGGAGTCGGTCATGTTGTCGGCGTACATCACGACCTGGCCGTTGAGGTTGCGGGCGGCCCGACCGATCGTCTGGATGAGCGACGTCTCCGACCGCAGGAAGCCCTCCTTGTCGGCGTCGAGGATGGCCACCATCGACACCTCGGGCAGGTCGAGGCCCTCCCGCAGGAGGTTGATGCCGACGAGCACGTCGAACTCGCCCATGCGCAGGTCGCGCAGGATCTCGATGCGTTGGATGGTGTCGATCTCCGAGTGCAGGTAGCGCACCCGGATGCCCATCTCGAGCAGGTAGTCGGTCAGGTCTTCGGCCATCTTCTTGGTGAGCGTCGTCACCAGCACCCGTTCGCCTAGTTCGACCCGGGCGTTGATGGCCTCCATCAGGTCGTCGATCTGGCCCTTGGTCGGCTTGACGATGACCTCGGGGTCGATCAGGCCGGTGGGCCGCACGATCTGTTCGACCACCTGGGCCGACTGCCCGATCTCGTACGGCGACGGCGTGGCCGACAGGAACACGCACTGGTTGATGCGTTCGTAGAACTCGTCGAACCGCAGCGGCCGGTTGTCGGCGGCCGAGGGCAGCCGGAAGCCGTGGTCGACCAGCGTCTCCTTGCGTGACCGGTCGCCCTCGTACTGGCCGTGGAGCTGGGGCACGGTCACGTGGGATTCGTCGATGACGAGCAGGAAGTCCTTCGGGAAGAAGTCCATCAGCGTGTTGGGCGGCTCGCCGGGCGAGCGGCCGTCGATGGGCGCCGAGTAGTTCTCGATGCCGTTGCAGTAGCCGACCTCCTGGATCATCTCGAGGTCGTACTGCGTGCGCATCCGCAGGCGTTGGGCCTCGAGCAGCTTGCCTTCTTTCTCGAAGTAGGCGAGCCGTTGCTGGAGCTCGTGTTCGATGCGGCCGATGGCGGTGGCCAGCCGTTCCTCCGAGGCGACGTAGTGGGTGGCGGGGAACAGCGTGATCTCGGCGAAGTCGCCCATCAGCTCGCCGGTGAGGGGGTCGGTGCGGGTGATGCGTTCGACCTCGTCGCCGAACATCTCGATGCGGAGGGCGAACTCCTCGTAGGCGGGGTGGACCTCGATGGTGTCGCCCCGCACCCGGAACTTGCCCCGCACGAGGTTGGCGTCGTTGCGCTCGTAGTTCATGTCGACGAGCTGGCGGAGCATGGCCCGCTGGTCGACCTCGTCGCCCTGGCGGAGGAACAGGATCTTCTTGGCGTACTCCTCGGGCGAGCCCAGGCCGTAGATACACGACACCGAGGCGACCACGATCACGTCCCGCCTGGTGAGGAGGGCGGAGGTGGCGGCGTGTCTGAGGCGGTCGATCTCGTCGTTGACGGACGAGTCCTTCTCGATGTAGGTGTCGCTCGACGGGAGGTAGGCCTCGGGTTGGTAGTAGTCGTAGTAGCTGACGAAGTATTCGACCCGGTTCTTGGGGAAGAATTCCCGCATTTCGTTGGCTAGCTGGGCGGCCAGCGATTTGTTGGGCGCGATGAGGAGCGTGGGGCGCTGGACCTGCTGGATGGTCCAGGCGATGGTGGCCGATTTGCCCGAGCCGGTGATGCCGAGCAGCGTTTGGAAGCGGTCGCCCCGCTCGATTCCCTCGGCGAGCTTGGCGATGGCCTGCGGCTGGTCACCGGCGGGTTCAAAGTCGGCGACCACCTCGAAGTCGGGCATACCCCGAGTCTACGAGGGGGGTGTGACAACTCCTCCGGGGGCGCCTTTCGCTTGGCTTGGCCTGGCCCCAACGAGCTTTCGGCCAAATCCACACGCCCTGGCACGCGCCCGTGGCCGAAAGCCGAGGGGCTTTCGCACAGTGCGGGCCCGCCCGCCCGGCATCAGTGTGCGAAGCGGCGGCGTGGCCTGGCTTGGCTTGGCTTGGCCTGGCCTGGCTTGGCCGGCGCCTGCGCCAGCAGCCACCAAGGCGGGGTCAAGGCCCGCCCGCAGGGCGGTCCCGAAGGGACGCGAAGCGGCCTTGACGCCGCCGTAGCCAAGCCACCAGCGAGACCAACCCTGGAGAACGCCCGCCGCCCCCGGCGGCGGGCTTGGCGACAACGAGCCCGGCCACGAACCTACAGATTTCCGGGCGCGCAAATCGTTGGCGCGATTTTGGGCGCCCCCCCGGGGTGGGGGTTTATCACCCGGGTGTGACAGCTTCTCCGGAGGGCGTGGGGTGTAGGTCTTGGATCCAGGACCAGGCGGTGTCTACCTGGGGGGCGAGGTCTTCGAGGGGGCCGGAGTTGTCGATCACGACGTCGGCGATGGCTCGGCGTTCTTCTCGGGTGATCTGGGCTGCGACCCGGGCCCGGGCGTCGGCCTCGGAGAAGCCACGCGAACGAACGAGGCGCTCGACCGCGACCTCGATGGGGCAGTCGACGACGATGACGCCGGCCACAGGGTACGCCGAACGGCCACGCTCGGCCAGCAGCGGGATGTCCAAAACAACCACCGCATCGGTGGACGCCAACGCAGCCATCCGTTCAGCCATCACCTGGCCGACGAACGGGTGGGTCAGGCGGCCCAGGTCGGCCCGGGCCTCCGAATCGGCGAACACCACAGCCGCCAAGGCGGCACGGTCGAGCGAACCGTCGGTCAACACGACATCGGGCCCGAAGCGGGCGACGATCCCGTCGTAGGCCAGCCCGCCCGGCGCCTGGACCTCACGCACGATGGCATCGGCGTCGAGCACGACGGCGCCGTACTGCCCAGCCAGCAGCGAAGCGACCGTCGACTTGCCAGAACCGATCCCCCCGGTAAGCCCCACGACCAGCACCGGCCGAACGTACCATCGGCCCCATCGAACTCCGTATACGTGACACCGACCTGCTCGAGCGGTTCGGCCCGCTGGTCACCGCCGTCAGGTGGGGCACGGTCGCCGTCGGCCTCGCCCTGGCCGGCTTCGACGACGCCGAGCCCAGGCGGCTGCTCGCATTCGGCGCCCCCCTCGTCGCCTACGCCGCCCTCCGCACGATCCGCCCGCTGCGCTACCTGAGCGACCGGTTGAACAGCCTGGTCATGGTCCTGGCCGAGGTCGGCCTGGCCTTGGCCATCGTCGACGCCACCGGCTATTGGGCCTCGCCCTACGTCTTCTGCCTGGCCGCGGCCATCCTCGCCGCCGGCTTCGCCAGGGGATTCGGCTTCGCCATCCGCACCGCCTGCGCCGCCATCGCCGCCGTCGCCATCCCGTACCACGTCGAGGTGGCCAGCAGCGACCCCGCCCTCACCGTGCAATGGGCGGCCGAGCTCCTCCTCATCGCCCTCGTCGCCGGCTACGCCAGGCGGCTTTTCGGCGAGGCGGAAGAGCAGTCGGCCCTGGCCCGCAAGGCCAACGACCTGCTCACCCAACTCAACGCCGTCGCCCGCACCCTGCCCGCGTCCCTCGACCTCGAAGAGACGCTCCACACGACGATCGGCCGCCTGCGCGACCTCTTCCCCATCGACGCCATCGTCGTGCTCCTCGACGAGGACGCCAGCGAGAGCACGTGGTCGGTTGCAGCCGCCGAGGGCATACGCCTCCCCGTCCTCATCCCCGACGCGACCCTCCCCTACCCGGCGAGGCAGGCGCTGGCCGAGAACCGGTCCGTCCTCGCCACCAACGGCCTCTCGCCCGACACCAGGTCGGCCATCTTCCTGCCGCTGTCGGCGAGGGACCGCACCATCGGCCTCATCGCCGTCGAACACCGCACGCCCGAGCGCTTCGGCGCCGACGAGCTCCAGCTCGGCGACGAGGTCGCGGCCCAGGCCGCCCTCGCCCTCGACAACGCCCGCTGGTTCTCCCGGCTGCGGACGATCGGCGCCGACGAGGAACGCACCCGCATCGCCCGCGACCTCCACGACCGGGTCGGGCAGAGCCTCGCCTTCGTCAGCTTCGAGCTCGACCGCATCAGCCGGGCCACGACCAACGGCGACAGCAGCATCAAGGACGAGCTGGCCCAGCTCCGCGACGAGGTCCGCAAGGTCGTCACCGAGGTCAGGGACACCCTCTACGACCTCAGAACCGACGTGTCCGAGCGCAAGGACCTGGTGGTCACCCTCGGCGAGTTCCTCGACCGGGTGGCCGAGCGCACCGGCATCGACGTCCGCTTCGACCACGCCGGCGACCGCCGCCTCCCCGTGCCCCAGGAGCGGGAGCTGTGGCGCATCGCCCAGGAGGCGGTCACCAACGCGTGCCGCCATTCCGGCGCCGCCACCATCAAGGTCGGGTGGCGTTGCGACGATGCAGGAGCGGTGCTCGAAGTGCGGGATGACGGCAAAGGCGTCGGCGACCCCGCCGTGCCCACGCGGCCCGACGCCTACGGCATCCTCGGGATGCGGGAGCGGTCGGCCGCCCTGGGGGGCCGCCTCGAGATCCTGTCGCCGCCCACCGGCGGCACCCTGGTGCGCTGCGAGGTGCCGGCGTGATCAAGCTCCTCCTGGCCGACGACCACACCATGGTGCGCCAGAGTATGCGGCGGTCGATGGAGGCCGAGGGCTTCGAGATCGTGGGCGAGGCCGCCGACGGCGAGCAGGCCGTGCGCCTGGCCGCCGAGCTCGCACCCGACGTCGTCCTCATGGACGTCTCGATGCCGGTCCTCGACGGTTGCGAGGCGACCCGCCAGATCCGCAGCCGGGCCGCGGGCGCCGACACCCCCCAGGTCGTCATGCTGACGATGCACGCCGATGCCGACGTCGTCCGCCGTGCCCTCAAAGCCGGGGCCGTCGGTTACCTCACCAAGGACTGCGACATCGGTGAGGTCGTCGAGGCCGTGCGCCTGGCTTCGGCCGGCGACGGCTCCGTCTCGCCAGGCCTGGCCGCGGCGTTGTTGCGGGAGGCCGCGGCCGCCGAGGCCGGCTCCGGCGTGAGCGCTCGCGAAGTCGAGGTGCTGCAACACATCGCCGAGGGGGCGTCGCCGCCGGAGGTGGCCGAGGCGCTGTTCATCAGCGTGAAGACGGTCAAGAATCACCTGTCCTCGATCTACGAGAAACTCGAGGCCCGGGACCGCACCCAAGCGGTGCTCAAAGGCCTACGAATGGGCATCATTCGTCTCGATTAACGCAGGTCATCAGGGGAAATGGGCCGATCGGCCTATGGAATGGCACCCCCCCGAGGCCGATAGCTTTCCGAGAAGGCGCAGTAAGACCGACCAAGGAGATCCCGTGAACCTCGTGGCCTACCACCAGCAGTACGTAGCGCCCTACGTGCGCGCCCGGTGGGGTGGCGACGACGAGCGGGGCGCGAGCCTCGTCGAGTACGCCCTCCTGGTCGCCCTCATCGCCGTCGTGTGCATCCTCGCCATCACCTTCCTTGGCAAGAGCACCTCCGACAAGCTGAGCCACCTCGGCTCCAATATCGGCGGCTGAACCCCCAACCGTGCGCGGGCGGCAGGGGGAGCGTCGGGAAGACGGCGCGTCCCTGGTGGAATATGCGTTGCTCATCGCGCTCATCGCGCTGGTGGCGTTCTTGAGCCTGCGGTTCTTCGGCGGCTCCCGCGACAACTCGCTGTCCCGCAGCGGGTCGGCCATCTTCACCGGCGTGATGTTGCCTTACCTGCGCTGGTAGACCACCCAGCCGTTGCGTTCTCCGGCTCGCCGCCAATGATCGCTGGCGGCGAGTAGCGCGTTCAGGGGGCGTTGCGTGGGCCACAGCACCATCTCGGCGTGGTAGCGGTCGAGGAGGGCGAGGCTGTCGGGGTGGCCGTGCAGCAGCCTGAGGTAGTCGTTCGTGATGGCGGTCGGATACATGTCGACCCGGTCGTCAATGAAGACGCTGGCTTGCCTCCCGCGTTCGAGGATGAGGTAGCCGGCGGCCACGTCGGTGGTGACGAGCTTGGTCCCCGTCGGGACGAGCGTCGCCGCGGCCACCGGGTAGCCCTCGAGGTCGAACGGCGGCTGCGTCCACGCGACGGCCACGAATGTGACGGCCATCGCCGCCAGCAGGGCCGCGATCCCGACGTTTGGGAACGGTGAGTACGCAATCGCGTCATCACGCGTGCCAAACGTCCGGGCGAGGACGGGGGCGACGACGATCGCGGCCATGGGGAGGTTGCGTTGGGCGGCGAGGCCGGCGGCGAGGAAGGCGACGGCGGGGAGGTCGTCGGCCCAGCCACGCCGGCGGCCACGGCCGGCGACGAGCACGAGGACGATGCCAGCGAGGCAGGCGAGGGTGAACAGGCCGCCGGCCGACGAGGCGAATGCCGGCGAGCGCCACTCGGCGACCTCGGCGAACACCTCACGCTTCTCCAGCGCGGCCAGCGGGAAGGTGAGCAGCTTGGGGCCGATGGGGTTGACGCAGGCCGCCGCGAGCCCGGCCACGAACCAGCCGAGGTGCGGCAGCACGGCCGGCCGGCGCTGGCCGTCGAGGCGTTGGCCGATGGCCACCAGCACGAGCCACGCCAGGCCGAGGACGAACGAGCCGTGGGTGTTGACCCACGTCCACACGACCGGCACCAGCAGCCACGCCGGCGGCGGCGGACCACCGATTTTCGGGCGCGCAGAAGTCGCGGCCATTTTGGGCGCCCCCCCAGGTGGGGGTTTATCACGCGGGTGTGACAGGTTCGGGGGGGTGGTGAGGGTGATGGTGAGGGCCAGGCAGAGGAGGCCGAAGGCGAGGGGTCTGGGGGACCAGTAGATCAAGCCCAGGCCTATGGCCAGCGACGCGACCAGGGCGGTGCGCAGGGGCGTGCCGGCTCTGGCCAGGCGGGCGATGAGGTAGGCCACGAGGGCGTAGAGCAGGCCGTGGAAGACGCGCACGGCTTCGAAGCCGCCGAGGCGATGGAGGGCGCCGTAGACCGCCGAGGCCAGCCAGCTCTGGACCACCCACGGGTGGCCGTGGGCGGTGAACGAATACACGTCGGCCTTCGGGACCGCACCCCGCGACACCAGGTCGACGCCGGTCCGCAAATGGACGAACAGCGAGTTGTCGCCCAACGGGCGCAGGCCCCACCGCAGGCCGAGCAAGGCGAACGTGGCCACGAACAGCGACTCGAGCGCCGGCGGGCCGGACCGGCGCCGGCCAGCGGCCATCAGAACCCGGAGTGGATGAGGTTCAGCGCCGCGGGCCCGAGGAGCACCACGAAGATGCCGGGGAAGATGCACAGGACCATCGGGAACAGCAGCTTCACCGGCGCCTTCTGCGCTTCCTCCTGGGCCTGCTGGCGCCGCTTGATCCGCATCTCCTCCGACTGGCCCCGCAGGATGCGCCCGATCGACACGCCGAAGGTGTCGGCCTGGATCAGCGCCAAGAGGAACGAGCGCAGCTCGGGCACGTCGGTGCGGACGTCCATGGCCCGCATGGCGTCGGCCCGCCCCGCGCCCGCCCGCAATTCGCCGAGCATCCGGGCGAACTCGTCGGTCAACGGCCCCGGCACGGCCGCCACCGTGCGGGCCAGCGCCTGGTCGAACCCGAGCCCGGCCTCGACGCTGATCGTCAGCATGTCGATGACGTCGGGCAACCGCACCCGCATGGCCTGGCGCCGCTCCTCCATCTGGCGGTTGAGCACGGCCTCGGGCCCGAGGATCAACGCCACCGCCAGCAGCAGGAACAACACGACCTTGGTGCGGGGCGGCGCCGGCAGCACCACCGAGAACACCAACACGAACGGCACCGCCGCCGCCGTCAGCACCCGCACGATGCGGAAGCGGTCGAGGTCGTCCGTCGACGGCTTGCCCGCGATCACCAGCTTCCGGCGCACGCCCTCCATGTAGCCGACGGGCATGAAGCTGCGCCCCACCGCCGACAGCGACCGGGCCACCGGACGGAACACGCGTTGCACCAACGGCACCTCGAGCTCGCGTTGGCGGAGGTCGACCTGCTGCTCGTAGTCGTCGAGCGACTTGAGCGACGCCTTGACCGTCGAGCGCTCCTCGGCGCTGACCAATGCGGCCCACACGCCGAGGCCGACGGCCCCGAACACCGCGGTCACGATCATGGCGAACAACAGCGGCCCGGACATCAGACCTCGATCTCGATCGTCTTCTTCATCCACGCGAAGCCGACGACGGTGAGCAGCGTGGCCCCGAGGACCATGCCCTTGCCGATGGTCGTGGTGAACAAGGCGTTGAGGTAGCCGGGATTCAACACCGCGATGGCCACGCCCAGCAGCAACGGCAGCGCGCCCACGATGATGGCGCTGAGCCGGCCCTCGGCGGTGAGCGCGCTGACCTCGCGTCGCAACCGCTCGCGGGAGATCATCGTCTCGGCCACCGACGTCAGCAGCTCGGCCAGGTTTCCGCCGACCTCGCGCTGGATGCGGATGGCCATCACCACCCAGTCGAAGTCCTGGCTGCGCATCCGGCCGGCGAGGTCTTCGAGCGATGCCTCCATCTCCCGGCCGAGGCGGGTCTCGAGCACGACCCGACGCAGCTCGCGGCCCATCGGGTCGTTGACCTCCTCGGCCACGGCGTCGAAACCCTGGAGCAGCGAGTAGCCGGCCCGCAGCGACGAGGCCAGGAGCTGCAGCGTGTCGGGGAGCTGCTTGGTGAACGACGACCGCCGGCGCTGGCCGAGCTGGTTGAGCAGGGCGACGGGGATGAGCGCGGTGAGGATGAAGGCGGCCAGGCCGATCATGGGACCGCTGGCGATGAGGGCGCCCAGGCTCAGCACGGTCACGCCGGCGGCGTAGAACAGCACCGCCTCCTGGGCCGACAGCTTGAGGTCGGCCTGGTCGAGGCGGGCGTCGAGCGACTCCAAGGCGCCGCCGCCACCGGCCAGTTGGGTGGTGCGCTCGACCGCACGCCGCACCGAGTCGGGGATCAACGCCCGCTCGACCGCCACGCTCGCGGTCGTGGCCGACCCCGGCGCCGGGCCGCCGCTGTAGGCCTGGAGGACGTCGTCGATCACCGGCCGCTCCCGCCGGAAGAGCACGAAGCCGGCGCCGGCCAACCCCCCGGCCACGGCCGCCATCAGGGCGATCACCAGCGGCCCGGCCGAGCTGCCGAGCGGGCCCGGCACCGAGGGCGCATTGACCAACCGGGGCTGGGTTGACGAGCCGAGGGACACGCCGTTGAGCGCCACCTGGGCGTCGGCGTGCACGCCCGAGATCTGCACCGTCAGGTCGACGGGCGAGGCCTTGGCCTTCGACGTCCACCGCAGCTCGTACTGATTCTGGAGCGCGCCCTGCAGCGCCTCGTAGAGCTTGCCGAGCTGGCGGGGGTCGGCGGTCTCGGCGAACGAGCCGCCGGTGGCCTGGGCCAGCGAGCGCAGCGCGGGCGCATCGGACTCGCCGGGCCCGGTGATGGCCACGGTGAACACGCCCGCCTGCGCGCCCCGGGCGAAGCCGAGGGCATCGTCGGCCGACGAGGCCGAGACGGTGTCGGCGCCGTCGGACAACACGACGAGATAGGGCAGCAGGTCGGGGCGGTCGGTGAGGAGGTTGGCGCCGGTGCGCACCGCGTCCCACAGGGCGGTCTCGCCCGCGGGCGCGAGCGCGTCGATGGCGCCGAGCAGGGGGCCGGCGTCGGTGGTGAAGTTGACCGCGACCCTGGCTTCGTTGGCGAAGGCGACCAGCGCGATCTGGTCGTTGGGCAGCTTGCGCTCGACGAAGGCCCGGGCCGCGGCCTTGGCCTGGTCGAGCCGGCCGTTGGCCTTCATCGATCCCGAGGTGTCGATCACGAGCACGACGCCGACGGCGGTGGTCGACTCGCCGATGGGCACGACCTCGACGTCGGGCACGATGCGCCCGTTCTCGCGCAGCGACACCGCCGTCACCGACGGCCGTCCCCCGTTGAACAACACCGAGGCCTTCATCGCCGGGAAGCCGGTGGTGTCGACCTTGCGGATCGTCACCGACTCGGCGGCGTGGGCCGGCGCCGCGAAACCGAGGAAGGCCACGGCCAACGCCACCACGAAGCGCTTCATCGGCGCACGAACTCCTCGGGCGCGAGCAGGGCGGCGTCGATGGGCAGGCCCACGTCGGCCAGGCGGTCGGCGAACGCCGGCTTGGCGCCGGTCGCCTTCAGCCGGCCCTTGAACCGGCCGTCGTCGTCGACGCCCATGCCGTAGTCGAAGAGGAAGAGGTCCTGGGTGACGATGTTCTCGCCCTCCAGCCGCTGGACCTCGGTCACGTGGGTGACCCGGCGGGAGCCGTCCCGCAACCGTGACAGGTGGACGATGACGTCGAGGGCCGACGCCATCTGCTCGCGGATGGCCCGCACCGGCAGGTCGAACCCGGCCATCAGCGTCATCGTCTCGATGCGGGCGAGGACGTCGCGCGGGCTGTTGGCGTGGATGGTGGTGAGCGACCCGTCGTGGCCGGTGTTCATGGCCTGGAGCATGTCGAGGGCTTCGCCGGAACGGCACTCGCCGACGACGATGCGGTCGGGCCGCATCCGCAGCGCGTTGCGCACGAGGTCGCGGATCGTGACCTCTCCCCTGCCCTCGATGTTCGGCGGCCGCGCCTCCAAGGCGAGGACGTGTACCTGGGCGAGCTGCAGCTCCTTGGCGTCCTCGACGGTGACGATGCGCTCCTCGGGCGGGATGAACGACGAGAGCACGTTGAGGGTCGTCGTCTTGCCTGTGCCGGTGCCGCCGGACACGACCACGTTGAGCCGGCCCCGCACGCAGGCGTCGAGGAAGCGGCTCACGGGTTCGGTGAAGGAACCGAAGCCGATGAGGTCGTCGACGGTGAAGGGCTCGCTGGCGAACTTGCGCACGGTCAGGAACGGGCCGCCGATGGCCAGCGGGTGGACGACGGCGTTGACCCGGGAGCCGTCGGGGAGACGGGCGTCGACCATCGGCGTGGCCTCGTCGATGCGCCGGCCGACCTGGCCGACGATCTTGTCGATGATGCGGCGGAGATGGGACTCGTCGATGAACGTCGTGCCCGTGGACTCGATGCGGCCCTCGCGCTCGACGAACACCCGGGCCGGGCCGTTGACCATGACCTCGGTGACCTCGTCGTCCTTGAGCAGGCGATCGATCGGGCCGTAGCCGAGGATGTCGTCGGAGACGTCCTGGATGAGCTGTGCCTTGTCGGCG
>JAXDPV010000013.1:0-5416 GCA_034668185.1 Actinomycetota bacterium | reverse complement strand
TGCACCGCCCGCCCCCCGGTTTGGGACGCGCCGGTACGCAATGGCGTACGGGCGCTTCCCAAACGGATGACGGGGGTGCCGTCGTCGGCCAGCAGGACCGTGCCCGGCGGGAGGCGGCGGCCGGGGCGGACGAGCGCGGCCCAGCGGCCCTCCTCCTCGGGGCCGAGGGGTTCGAGGAGCATGACCTCGGCGGCCCCACCCGACGGCTTGCGCAGGGCCAGCCGGGCGGGCAGGACGCGGGTCTCGTTGACCACGACCACGTCGCCCGGCCGCAGGTAGACGGGCAGATCGGCCACGGTGGCGTGGCTCGTCGGCCCCGCGGGCCCGCCCACCGACACCAGCATCCGGGCCGCCGAGCGCGGCTCGACCGGGTGCTGGGCCACGGCCTCGGCCGGAAGGGGGTAGTCGAATCGGGCGGCGTCCACCGGAGCGACGTTGTTAGCAGGATTCCCGGGCCGCTACGGCGAATCTCAGAGCAGGGGTAATGCAGAGGTAACAGCGGTAACAACGGGCACGTCAGGCACATCGGGGTCGAATTGTCTGACACAAGATGAAGGACAAAGGGGCCACCGATGGCGCTCCGTGTCGATGACGTCGATCTAGTACGGGACCGTGCTCTGGTCGAACGTTTTCAAGAGGGCGATCCAGCCGCATTCGAGACGCTGTACAAGCGGTACTTCGACCGGCTGACGAGGTTTTGCCAAAAGCGGGTGGGCGACCGCCACGAGGCCGAGGAGATCGCCCAGGAGGCGTTCACCCGGGCGTTGCGGGCCCTGCCGACGTTCCAGGGCGAGCGCCGCTTCTACCCGTGGATGACGGTCATCGCCGGCCGCCTCTGCGTCGACACCCACCGCCGGCGGGGCCGCAGCGAGCCCACCGCCACCGTCGACCTCGGGGTCATCGAGGGCGGCCAGGAGCGCATCGTCGACGCCGTCGACGTGGCCATCCTCTCCGAAGCCCTCGGACGGTTGGCCACCCGCCACCGCGAGGTCCTCGACCTGCGGGAGCAGCAGGGCTGGTCCTACCAGCAGATCGCCGATCATTACGGGGTCACGCTCGGGACGGTGGAAGCCCTCCTGTTCCGGGCGAGGAAAGCCCTCCGCCGGGAGTACCTGGCGGTCGTGGGCGACGAGAGGAGCTGGGCGGCGCTGCCCGTCGTCGGCCTGCTCCTCCGTCGCCTGGGGTCGATGCGGGCCCGCTTCGAGGCGTGGCTCGGGGCGCTGCCGTCAGTGGGCGCGCCCGCGGTGATGGTCGCGGCCATCGCCGTCACCGCCGTCACCGGCGTGGGCGTCGGGGTGTACGAGCAGCACCACACTGCGGCCCCGCCGTCGTCGGTGCGCATGGGCAGCCCGAGCTCGTCGATCGACTCGGCCACGTTGATCTCCTCCGATGGGCCCGCGGCCTCGACCAATGCCGGGCGTGCAGCTTCCCCGGCGGGCCCGGCCACGGCCGCGAGTCCGGCGGCCGGCGGCGGCGCCAACCGCGGCCAGGGCAACGATGCCGGTGGGCTGCTCGGCGGGGTCGGCGACGAGCCCGCACCCGGCGTCTACAACGTCGGCCGCGACGACGGCGTCGACCAAGCCGACGGCCAACCCCTCACCACCCAGGTGGGCGACCTGCTCCATGCCGGCGCCGACCCCGACCAGGTGCAACGGGACGCGCAAGCGACCGTCGACACGTTCATCACCGGAAGGATCCAACAATGAAGCGGGTCATCGTCGTCGTCCTCCTCGCCTTCGGCTTGACCGTCGGCGGGCTTGGCGCTGCCTCGGCCAAGAACACCAAGGACCCGGACGGCCCGCAGTACTGGGGCTGCGTGGCCAGCATCACCCTCGACTTCGGGGTGTGCGTGGCCAACCCGCTGCCGTCAGACGTGCCGCCGGGCCCGGCGCTGCCGTCGCTGCCCGCGCTCTAGCTCTCGAACAACCCCGGCGGACCGCCCGCCGGTAGCGGTGGCGCCTCCAGCCCGACGTGCAACCACGCCGCCGGGGTGGCCACCCGGCCCCTCGGCGTGCGCATGAGCAGGCCGAGCTGCAGGAGGAAGGGCTCGTACACGTCTTCGACGGTCTCGGTCTCCTCCCCCACGCTCACGGCGAGGGTCGAGAGGCCGACGGGCCCGCCGCCGAAGCGCCGGCACACGGCGTCGAGGATGGCCCGGTCGACCTTGTCGAGGCCGAGTTGGTCGACGCCGAAGAGGGCCAGGCCGTCCTTGGCCACCTCGGTGGTGACGATGCCGTTGCCCCGCACCTCGGCGAAGTCCCTGACCCGCTTGAGGAGGCGGTTGGCGATGCGGGGCGTGCCCCGTGACCGGCCGGCGATCTCGTGGGCGCCCTCGGGGTCGAGGTCGACGCCGAGGATGCGGGCCGACCGGCCGATGATGGCCTCGAGGTCGCGGGGGTCGTAGTAGTCGAGGCGGGCCACGAAGCCGAACCGGTCGCGGAGCGGGCCGGTGATGAGGCCGGTGCGGGTGGTGGCGCCGACCAGGGTGAACCTCGGCAGCGGCAGCCGCACCGAGCGGGCGGCCGGGCCCTTGCCCAGGACGATGTCGAGGACGAAGTCCTCCATCGCCGGGTACAGGATCTCCTCCACGGCCCGGCCGAGGCGGTGGATCTCGTCGATGAAGAGGACGTCGCCCTCCTGCAGGTCGGAGAGGATGGCGGCCAGGTCGCCCGCCCTGACCAGGGCCGGGCCCGACGTGACCCGCAGGCCCACGCCCATCTCGGCGGCCACGATGCACGCCATCGACGTCTTGCCCAGGCCGGGCGGGCCCGCGAGCAGCAGGTGGTCGGTGGCCTGGCCCCTTCTCCTGGCCGCCTCCAGCATGATCCCGAGGTGTTCCTTGAGCTCGGGCTGGCCGACGAACTCCTCCAGTCGTCTCGGCCGCAGCGACACCTCTTCGGCCGCCTCGATGGGGTCGGCCGTCGCCGCCGTGAGCAACTGCTCCTCCCGGCTCATCGGGCGGCCACCGCCAGTTGGCGCAGGGCGGTACGGAGGAGGTCTTCGACGGCGCCGTCCTCGGGCAGCTCGCGCACGGCCTCGCGCACTTCCTCGACGCCGTAGCCGAGGGCGGCGAGGGCGTTGCGGACCTCGTTGCGGGCGGTGGGCGGCGCGATCTTCCCGCCGGGTCCGACGATGCTCAGCACCCGGCCGTCGTCGCCGTCGGGGAGGTCGAGGCGGCTCTTGAGCTCGAGGAGGAGGCGGGCGGCGGTCTTCTTGCCGATGCCGGGGACGAGGGTGAGGGCGTCGACGTCGTCGGTGGCCACCGCCCGGCGCAGGGCATTGGGCGAGTGGACCGACAAGATGGCGAGGGCCACGGCCGGGCCGACGCCATGGGTGCCGAGCAGGGCTTCGAACGCGGCCCGCTCGTCGGCGGTGGTGAAGCCGTAGAGGACGATGGCGTCCTCCCGCACGTGGGTGTGGATGTGGAGGAACACGGGCGACCCCAGGTCGCCGAGTACGCCGTGGGCCGTGGTCGGCACCGACACCCGGTAGCCCACGCCCCCGACCTCGACCAGGACCTCGCCCTTGGCCGTGCGGTCGAGCAGCGATCCCCGCAGCGAGCCGATCACCTGGTCACGCTCTCGGCCGCCCGCAGAACGCGGGCCACGGCGTGGTGGGTGAGGGCCAACGCGAGCGCGTCGGCGGCGTCGGCCGGCTTGGGCACGACCGCCATCCGCAAGAGCGACTGGACCATGCGCTGCACCTGCTCCTTGGAAGCCGCGCCGTACCCGGCCACCGCCTGCTTGACCTCGTTGGCCGTGTACTGGGCCACCTCGCAGCCCGCTTCCGAGGCCGCCGCCAGGGCCAGCCCGCTGGCCTGGCCCACCGACATGGCGGTGCGCACGTTGGTCTGGAAGAACACCCGCTCGACCACGACCGCGTCGGGCCGCATCTCGTCGAGCAGCGCCCGCAGCTCGCGGTGCAATGACGCCAACCGCGCCGGCAACGGATCGGCCGGGGGCGTGGTGATCACCCCGCAGGCCACCGCCCGCAGCGACCCGCCCTCGCGTACCACCGCGCCGTACCCGCACCGGGACACGCCCGGGTCGATGCCAAGGACGAACACTCGTTCGACTGTAGTGAGGTTCCCTACGGCTGGGGTGGACCCCCGGCCCGCCCGATGGAGGCGGCCAGGGCGCCGGCGATGCCGACCACCAGGCCGAGCACCGGCAGGATCACCAGCAGCGGGCTGCCCGAGGCGATGGCCTTGAAGAACACCAGGTCGAGGGCGACGAACAGCCCGAAGAACAGCCCGGCGATGGCCCCGAGGACCGGGCGGCCGCGGTTCCTCACGGCGCCGCCACCGCCACGGCCGCGGCGGCCTTGGCCTTGAAGGCGGCGAGCAGGCCGAACCCGGTCAGCGCCGTGAGCCCGAGCGAGCCGAGGGCGGCCGGGCTGCTGAGGGGCGAGCCGCCGATCTCGACGGTGGCCTTGCCGGCGCACATGCCCTCGTCGCCCTTGTGGTAGCCGGTGAGGTCGTACTTGCCCGGCGGCACCGACCCGAGCGCGGACGGGAGCTTCTTCACCCCGGCGCTGGAGGAGAGGTTCGAATCGTTCTTCCCCGACCACGACCCCATCGGGATCGAGACCACACCGACCTTGAGCTTGACCGCCCCCGACTGGTTGTGGGTGACCGTCGAGATCGAGCCCTGGTAGGCCGCTGATCCCTGCTTGGGGAGCTTGATCACGGTGTCGTCGGCGTTGGCCGGGTAGGTCGTGGCGCCGTCGGTGATCACGGCCGAGCCCGCGCACCCGATGGTGTTGGTGGTGAACACCGCCGCCGCCGGGGTGGCGATCAGCAGCACCGCCAGGACCGTGAGACCGACCAACCCGCCAAGGCGCCGCACACTCGCGACCGTACGCCCTCAGCCCGCGATGTCAACCGGCGTGGGCCGCCCGCACGGCCTCGACGAGCTCGTCGGTCTTCTTGAACGTGAGCCCGGCCGTGGCCCGGTGGGCGTAGCGGATGCGGCCCTCGCCGTCGACCACGAACACCGACCGCTTGTAGAACCCGACGGGCCCGAGGATGCCGTAGGTGCGGGCCACCGACTTCTCGGTGTCGGCCAGCAGCGGGAAGGTGAACCCGTGGACGCCGGCAAACGCCTCGTGGCTCTCGACCGACTGCGGGCTGATGGCGAGGATCTGCGCGCCCAGGTCTTCGAACTGCGCGATGTCGGAGGAGTAGGTGTTGAGCTGCATCGTGCAGACCGGCGTGTTGTCGCCCGGGTAGAAGACGAGCACCACCACCTGGCCCTTGTAGTCGGACAGCGAGTACGTGCGGTCTCCGGTGCCCTCCAACGTGAAGTCGGGCGCCTGGTCGCCCACACCGACCCGGGGCGGCGCCACCCTTAGGCCTCGACCAGTTCGAGGATGGCGTCGGGGATGTCGAAGTTGGCGAACACGTTCTGCACGTCGT
>JAXDPV010000012.1:0-29926 GCA_034668185.1 Actinomycetota bacterium | reverse complement strand
CGCCGCTCCAACTACAGCCGCAACACCTGGAACCCCTCCGCCCGTACCGTCGCCTGGCCGCAGGAACCCGGCGGCAACTGGACCTGGACATACCATTCGCTGCGGCACGTCTTCGCCACCTGGGCCATCACCATCGGCACCCCCATCGAAGACCTCTCCCGCTTTCTCGGACATGCGAACACCCGCATCACCCAAGACGTCTACATCCACATCCACGGCAACCACCACACACGCTTCCATCAAGCAACCAGATAGGCACGAAGGCCGCCTCGACCTATGGGCGAGTTAGCCGTAGTGCCCATGGACCTTGCTGACAGGGTCCACCCATAGATGAAGCCTCCGGGGCGAGTGTGGATCTGCAAGACAACCACTCGCAACGGAGGCTCCGGATGCACCGTGACGCACGCTTGACCCCGCCCGGACGACTGCTGCTGTGTCAACGGATCGAGGCCGGCTGGCCGGTCGTGCACGCCGCCGCGGCGACGATCGGCATCTCCCGCGACCGCGCCTACGTGTGGTGGCGCCGCTACCAGGCCGAGGGTCCCGCCGGGCGTCGCGGTCACTCGGTCGCGGCGCTGAACCGGCGTCGCTGCGAACTACCTCAGCAATCTCATCAAGACCCTTGGCCGGGGCTGTCCCCCGTTGACAATGGGAAAGCTCCATGCAACGAGAGCGTCGCCTATTCGGACTGCATTGGCACTGTTCTCGCTCAACGAGCACGCGTCCAACACGGTGCGTCAAGTCGACCGTTCCGTTTGTTGTTGCCGGCACAGCGGGTTGGTCTCTACAGGCGCTGACATACGGACGAGCCGTTGTCACGTTCACTGCTTCGGCACCGCGCCGCCGATCGTCGATCAGCCGAGGGCCGCGGGGATAGGCCCCAAACCCTCGGCCAATCGACGCCTTCGGTCGTAATGCACCTCAGGCACCACAGCTATTCATCCGTGTTCGAGCTCCTATCTGCTCCCGGTCGGACTGTGGTTGTCCCTTCGAGCCGATATTTGTCCCGCTATGGGTCTGATGGACGGCTCTTAGCAGGGTGTTTTTCCGGAGCCCTTCAAGAGTTTGGTCATAGCAACCACCCCTCTCTAAGCAGACCGGATCATACATCGCGGTCCGTGCATTGTCAGAGAGTCGCGGCAGGCTCCACGTCTCCCCCCAACCGGTTCGCCGCGGGCTCGTTCGTCAGAGGTCAGATGTCGGTCGGTGCTTCGCCGACTCGTAGATGTCGTGCCGCACTTCGTCCGTCAAGTCGCGCGGCGCCCACAGACGAGCGCATCTGAGACACACCAATGCCCAGAAGTGGCATCGGACGCCGGCTCTCGTTCGGTAAGGGGCCCGAAGCCCCTCAAGAAGAGATCCGCAGTCGGGGCAATGTGCCAACGTCGTCCCTACGTAGAACCACCCAGGCCGCTCGAAGCGGGCAGGACCTCCGTGAGGCCGAATACCGAACTGAGTGAACGAGGCGTCGCCGGCGGACTCGGCTCCAGCTTGGGTCGTCGGAACGTTCTCGCCCACATCGTCGGTTCCAATGTCCATGCGGTTCGTTGGCGGTAGCGGGATCGGCGGCTCGCTGGTCCGGCTCGAAGGCGCGGTTCTGTCTCGGACGGCCTTTCGATCCTTAGGCGATGCCCGTACGCCCGAAAGAGCCATCACGAGCCTTCGCGTGGTCGTCGAGGCCGCGTCAGGGAACAAGAGCTCGGCTAGGCAATCACGCGGTCTTCCCATCCGTCGTGGTTCGGAGCAATGACGTCTCTGGTGACGCGCAGCGCCTGTTGTCCTGCGTCGAACGTCCTCAGAGCCTGGACAAGACGGGGCATCGCCATCTCCTCGAGTTGGCGAACCCGCTCACGACTCACGCCGAGCTCAATGCCAATCGTGTGAAGTCGCAGGGGTGGACTATCTGCGACGCCCAGGCGAAATGCGAGGACGCGGGCGTGACGTTCGCTCCTCATCGCGCCAAGACCATCCGCGAGTGCGGAGATAGATCGAAGCCCGCGAGTTGCGTCGTCACGTCTGGTGACAGCGTCGGAGTCTCAGGAAACGCTCGTTCCTGCCGATCCTCCCAGCTCTGCGATACGCCATCGTTGGCGGCGTCGTAGCACGAGCGAACCTCCGCGACGTTGGAGTGGACCTCGTGGCATTTTCCGCACCTGATGGACGGCATAGATCATGACCTCATTGGGCGTGTCTACAAACCGAGCACTATGTCGCCATCAAGGCGCGCCGTCGACCCAGGGTGAGTGCACTCCCCGACCCTCGGTCCACCTTTGGGGAATTTGAGGAGTCGCGAACGAACCGCAAACAAATTCCCCATCGCGAAACCGAACCCACCATGTCAACGGCCAGCGTACCGTCGCTCTCATGGTCGTGGTGCATGTCGAGAACCGATTCGCTGATGCGATGCTGCACAGTCCCTCGTGCGGCGCGGCGAAACGGCGGGACCGAAGGTCCGACGGGTGGCGCACGTACGCAAGTCTGCGCGCAGCGTACGAGCATCTCCGTTCCCGTGGGTTCACGGTGGACAGATGCCTTCGATGCGGTTTCGCTCTCGAGGTAGAGGCCGGACTGGTCGAAGTAGTCGAGATCGACCCCACCGACTTCCTTCGTTCTATGCGAGGACGGACGACCCGCGTCAGGACCGGGAAGCTGACGAATCGCACCTGCACCATCTGCTCCGCGGTGATGACCCTCCGTCGTGATCGAGGGCGCCCGCCGCTTCTCTGCCCCAAGTGCTCAGGTCGGCCGATCAAACGACTCGTCGCCATTGGCGATTGACCTCGCGAGGTGCGGCCCACGCGGCACGGCGGACTGAACCACGACCCGCCCCTAGGTTGTCCCGTGGCCGTCGCGCGTTCGCGTGATCGCAGCCTTCGACCATGTCGGAGAGTGCCGCCTATAGGATTTTCTTTCACTTTCGGACGACGGCGGAGGAGGAAACAGCCGAGCAATGTTTGGTTGGAGGCTTCGCTGTCGAGAGGCAGCAGTAGCCGCCGAGGCAAGAGCGCTCGCGATCCAACAGGAGGCGTGGGCCGCCGACGAGCGACGGGGGCCGAGGCGGAACGACGATCGGCCGAGGCCCGCGCCGAGGCGGAAGCCGAAGCAGCGGCCGCATGGGAATGGGCGGGCCAGTTCGCCAAGGCACCGCCCGGGCTGAGCACGCGGACGTGCTTGGGCTTTGTTCGCACAATCCGTCAGCCCGCCCGCACCGGCGCCAAGGCCTACGTCGAGTGGTACCCGCATCATGAGGTCATCGCCGCGTGGTTTCCGGATGCGTGGCCGCCTGAGGGCGCCTACGTCGTCGCGACCGGACGGCTCAGTCATGGTGCCCACCATGAGGAGACGGTGTTCTACGTCGACCGGGGCGAGTTGCGAATCACCCCCAATTATGCGCCCGAAGCCTACGAGCGGCGGCGTCGGCTCCGACCCGACGCCATCGACTCGAACGGCTGAACCGGGGTTCTTGCTACCGCTCGGGTGGGAGCAGACGTTCGACTTCTTCGATCGTCCGGAGGGCGGCGGCTAGCCGATTCCGTTCGACTTGCGTTTCGTGCGCCGCGCTGTGGCGAGCGTGGCGCACGGCGTCCAGCCGGCGGAAGGCCACTCCCGTCTGCTGTTCGAGCCATCTGAGCTCGTTCTCGCCCTTCGGGACCCGTTCGGTGAGCCGCGCCCACCCGCCCACGACCGCGCCGACGAGCCCGTCGGCCGCCTGCTCGTCGGACATCGACCCGGCCGCCCGCCGATGGCCGACCCGTTCGTGACGTTCCAGGACGGCGATCTCGAAATCCCGGCCCATCTGTGTGTCCGGCTCGATCCACACGACCAGGCGAGGGCGTCGGCCGGCGCCGTCACGAAGGCGTCTTGCGATCTCCTCGGCGAGGCCGTCTGCCCCCATCGTTTGGAGGACCGTTTGCAGGCGCGCCGGAGCCGACGGCGAGAGGTAGACGACTACGCCAGGCGGATAGCGGACCTTCGTACCCAGGACGTGGGTCGCGCCCCGCACAACCCGCCGGGCCTGCCGAACCACCGCCCTCGGCGTCGCGCCGGTGAGCGACACGTAGACCATGTCGACGAGTTCGGCGGCGCGGAGAGCCGGAAGCCCGAACCTCGGACGTGGTCTCACCTCGTCGAGAACCGCACAGCGGCAACGACCAAGGCCAGAGCGATCGAGGCGTAGGCCACGATCAGGATCACGGCGACCACGTTGACGACAGCCGCCCTGAACGTCGAGAGCCGACCGGTTGTGCCTCTACCGCCATCGACCTCGAGCGCCATCGTGTCCCCCAGAGCATGTATGCGGACCCATCTCTGCAGGAATGCTAGATCCTCTGCGCGTGGTCCCATTAGGGGTTCACGGCCGATCGTCGGGTCGTCAGAGATCCGATCAATGCGGGACAGCCGGGCGCCGCTCCCCGCGTGTTTCGCCGCCGATTGACCCTGGCCGGCTTGAGCAACCGTTCGACCCGACGATGATCGTCCGCCACGCGCTGCTGGTGACGGCCCGGCTCGCCTCGAGGCTCCCCTTTCGTCGTCGGTCCCGGGATGGACCCTTCGGGAAGCCGCGGCCAGCGTGAAGGGCACGATCACGGTGGTGATGCCGGGTGCCTGCAGTTGGGCGTAGATGCGCCGGGCGCCTTGTCGGTGCAGGACCGGGTGCCTCGAGCGAGGCAGGCTGAACTCGGGCACGACGACCGTGATGTTGGCGGCCGTACCCGCATCTTCTTCGAGGGTGGCTCTGACGGTGGCCGCGATGCCCTCGTCGGATGCTTCGCGGATGTAGAGCGGGAGCCAGGTCAGCTCGGACGAGACTTGAGGTGATCCTGACGTGAATTGGGCTGGCAATCAGACGGCTTCGTCGGCCAGGCGATCGAAGGCGGTTCGTGCCGCTCGGCGGCGTTCCGCATCACTGATCGCGCGACCGATGGCTTCGCTAGTGGCTGGCATGGGTGAAGGTCCTGATGGCAGGTCGGCGAGTTGGACTTGCAGCGCGGCGGCCAGCTCTCGGGCGGATTCGATACGTCCGAGCGCCGCTAGCAATCGCACGCCGCGGACGTAGAGGTCCTCTGCGTAGACGTCGAGTTCGATGGCTCGTTCGACGGCCGCGAGGGCGGCTTCGAGATTGTCGTGTTGCTCCGCGAACTCGGCGATAGCCACTGCGACATCAAGAGCAGTTCGCCGCAAGGCTTCGCGCTCGGCGATCACCCACATGCTCCCGGATCCGTCGACGAACTCGCCGCCATAGGCGGCCAGGGCCCGCTTAAGCGCGGCAACACGTTCCTCGTCAGTCGCAGCAAGCTCCGCCTCGCGGATCGCTGCCTGCAACACCCACAGGTCGCAGTCGAACAGGCCTGGCTGCAGCTGGTACACCGAGCCGGCTGCCTTTGCGGTTTCCACAACAGCTGACACGACAACCGGTTCGTCGTCGCGTCCGACAGCCCTCCGTACGTCCTCGCGGAGACTCTTGAGTGCGTTCCGGAACGCGTTCTTCGACTGGTCGAACCCGAGGTCTGGCCATAGCTCGTCGATGATCGCGTCTCGTCGTTGCCCGCCTCGGTGAAGTACCAAGAAGGCGAGAAGTTCTCGCCCGGCGTTGCGGAGCCCGCCGAACGTCGCTTCACCGTCTACAGCGATCTCTGTCGGCCCCAGCACGTGGACGGTGACCGCTGGTGCGCTTACCCCCGGGTGGGGCTCCAACTCCTCGGAGAGCGAGGGGGCCTCATGACGCCGAACCGGCTCAAGCGACTCCTGCTGCGCCGATGCGACCTCCGCGAGTACAGCGACGGCGTCCACGAGTTGCAGCTTGTCAAGACGCATCGAGTCGACGTCGAGGGTGAGCAGCCCGGGGTCCTCGCCTCCTAGGAGGATCGAGGAGATGCCGAGCCGGGAGCCGGCGATGGCGAGTGGCACCCACCGTCCCACGTCGGACGTTGTTGCGGTGCCCACGAGAAGTACGTCGTCGAGCAGCTCGTCGCCATCTCCGGTTCGGTACTCGGCCAGGTCCACGGCGTCGCCAAGTACACGCAGCCGGCGGGCACGCTCTACCTCCCCTTCGTCCAGCGTCGCGGCGGGGGTTGTGACTACGTCCAGACCCGGCACGGAGAACTCGAGATGGCCGAACAGAGCTTCAGCGATCTCCCGCTCGATGACGACCCGACACGGGCGATTCCCGGCCAACATCCTTGCAACGAGAAACGCCCGGGCCACCTCTAGTTGGGCGCCGCCGACCAGTCGCACTGGACCGAGGAGCGTGGTCTCGGATGTGTCTGGAGGCGCCGCGTGCACCTCGTCGGCAATCGCTGGTTGCGTAGAGCGTTGTTCCTCGTGGGCGGCACGCAGGAGCGTCCGCAGGGGCTCTGGCATCGGCGGTTCGCCAGCGACGTCGGCGCGGGGCGGATGCGCGCGGTAGGCGCGACGGCGATTGATGCGACCGAGGGCAGCTGCCGAGGCAACGCCCAGCGCGAAGCCGATGGCGACCTCGGAGCCTGAGGGGAGGCGCACGACACCGCCGCGGTCGTCGTCCGAGACGGCAGTCTCGGGCAGCTGGCGAGGCCCGATCGCGGAGTCAGGCGGTCCGTCGTCGCCGCTCGAGGTAGCGCCTGAGACCGGATCCTGGCGTTCAGGCTCGACTCCCCGTTCGACTTGGTCGTTTCTGGGCGCTGCCGGATCTTCCGGTCGTGCGAAGGCGTCATCGGCTTCCTCGTCCGGCGTCGGATGCGCCCACGAGGCGACATCGGCTGGGTCGGCATCCGACGTAGCGCTCGTAGCGCGCGGCGGATCTGACGACTCCGCACCCAGCGGAAGGGCTGGCTCCAACAGTTCTTGTGCCGGGAAGATGAGGCCCGGGTTGCGCGGGTCGGCGAGGCGGTGCCGATTCTGCTCGACCATCACGTCCATGTAGGCGGCGATCTCGGCGTCGGACGGAGCGTGCCCGGAAAGCTCAGCCAATCGCTCCTCGGAGATCTTCCAGAAGCTCTCGTTGCGCTCGACGACATGCACCGTTTGCGGCGCCGCTGGTTGCGGGCGTTCTACCCCGTCGGGCTCGTCTGGCGCTGGCTTGGCAGCGGCGTTCCCGCTGTGACCGGCCAGCTTGTCAACAGCCGTGGGCTTCACCGGCAATGGTGGCGGCCCTTCGCTTGCGGCGTTCGCGTCAGGAGGCAGTAGGACGACCTGCCCGGGCACTGGGTCAGAGACCTGGCCATCTCCGACGTGGGATCCATCCGGTCGGCTCAGTCCGGCCGTCGCGTCCTTTACCTCTTCCCATCGCCGCCAGTTGCCGAGATGGCGTTCGGCCAGGGCGACCCAGGAGTCTCTAGGCCCAGCAATGACCCATTTCGGGTCGTGGGTCGGCGAGGTGAGGTCGGGGAGGACGGGAAGCTCTTGCTCACCGGGGTGGCCTTCGTCCTGGCCGCCGATCGGCATGACAGCTGCCGCGGCGCTGGCAGGACCGCTCGAGATTGCACGGGTGGGCTGTATGACCAACAAGCTCACAGCGCCGACGGCCCGGAGGAGAACTGGGCGGAGTGGCCCGGCGAATGGCAAGAAGGGCGCACTGCCTCGGACCTCGGCAACGCTGAGGTCGACGAGCCATAGGGCAGCGAGACCCCACACGACACCACCGCCCAACACGACGGCAGCGAAGGCCAGGTCCAAGATCACGCTCAAACGGTCGGATCTGCGAAGGGCAGTGGGATCGATCGCGGCAGAGATGAGAGGGAGACCGTAACGGACGAGGGCGTACGCCACAGCTACGACGAGTGTGACGACCAGGAATGCGAGAACCATCCGCGCCACAAGACGGGCGACTCGGATCACGGCTCGGCCTCCGTGACCCCTCGTTCGAGAGTCGCCGTGGACGAGCTCGTGATTGCGCCCAGGGAGATGAGCACGGTGCGCGCAGGGTGGGCGACCTCTACCCGCACTCGGTCGCCATCAACGGCGATGGCGACCATCGACTCGTCGCGGTCCAACGCGGCGGTGGCTAGATCCGCGGCTCGCTCCGGGTCGAGTCGGACCTCGCCGGTGGTCGTGTAGTACGGCTCGTCGAGTGCCTGCGCGGCCGCATCCGCTGCGTCCTCGGCTGCCTGCATCGCCTGCCACCTCGCCAGCATCCCGGTCCCGAGATCGCGCATGACCACAGCGGCGGTAGCGACCACGAGCACCACGACGAGAACGAGCACATAGATGCTGCCCTCGTCATCCCGCTCGACGCGAGTGGACGCCGTCATCCAGTTCTCCGATACGAGTCGGTCATATGCCGCCGCCGCACGTCGAATGTCCTCCGGACGTCGAACGGGAGGCCGGCCATGCGCCGCCCGTCCACCGTGCAGGAAAGGACGACCTCGACGTGGCCAGGCGTGAGTGTGGCGTCTTCATCGAGCTCCGCGCGGAGCGCGGAGGCGTCGACGGCGAAGGAGTGCTCGGCGCAGACCGGCGGATTGCCCGGCCCGACCAGATTCGTCTCGATCTCGGCCGCTGCCGCTTGCTGAGCCTCTAGGGGATTACGGGCTCTCGCCGCGTCTTCGGTTGCTGCCCGCACGGCGTACGAGACTCGCGCGGCCTGTGCGGGGCTGCGGACGACAGCGACTAGGACAGGCAGCAGCATCCCGAGTACGAGGATGCACACGGCGAGCTCCACCATCCCAGAGCCAGCCTCGTCCACACCGCCGCTCCTCATGGCTCGGGCTCGCGATCCGGCCGAAATCCTTCAACGGAGCCAGCGGCCCGGCTGCGCAGGGGGACGGCCACGCCCGGGATCACTGGTCGGACGTGGGCTCGCACAACCGCCGTCGCCCTCCCCTCGGAGATAAATAGCTCCACGTCCATGCCGCGGACGAAGGCAGACCCTCCGAATGCCTCGACGACCCGCCGGGCACGTGCCTCGGCGGCCGCGGGATCGTCGGGGTGCTTGCGGTAATGGTCAGCCGCCCCCTGCGCGGCGAAGAGCCCGACCAGGTCGCCAAATCCGACCACGAGTAGCTGGAGGATGAGAGGGACGAGCACGACAAAGACGAGGGCGCCACCGAGCGCCGTCTGCACGAGAGCGGAGCCCTCGTCGCCAGCCGGCGACGTGCTCAGCCGAACAGGTCCGACAAACCCTTCAAGACCGAGTTCACGACCTCGGGCCAGAAGATCTGGACCGCCTTGAGCAGCACCGCTCCCATGAACATCGCGATGAGGAGGACGATGGCCATCTGGACGAGTTCCATGCCATCGTCGTCCCGAGCATCGAGCCGGTCGATGATCCAAGAGACGACTCTGAGCGCCATGGTGGTGCCTCCTTCTGGTCATTGCACGAACAGCTCGAGGATCTGGGCGACGATCCCTGACACGAACACGACGATCAGGCCGAGAACCATCAACCCCATTGGCAGGGACAGAAGCACGCTCTTGCGGGCCTCGGCGGCCTCGGCGGCATGCAACCGATCACCGTGGATGCCCCGGGCGCTAGCGGCGAGAGCCTCGAGAAGAGGCGAGCCCTTCTTTCGCGCGACGGCCAGGACATCAGCCAGCTGTTCCGCCTCGGGGATGCCGAGCTCGCGCCCCAGCGAATAGAGAGCGACTTGCATGGGCTGCCCGTGGTATTCCGTTAGCGCCCTTCGAAGGCGAGAGTGGGCCCAGCCGTCACCGAACTGACAGGCACGGCGGGCGGCGCTCTCCGGCCCGTCGCCGCCGGCAACGGCGATCCGCGCTAGGCGTGCGATGAAACCCAGAGCGGCGGCGAACTCCGCTCGCCTCTGACGCGCCAGGCGGCGGAGCCGAAGCTCGGGCGCGAAGTAGCCGAAGGCGGCAGCACCGGCGCAAGGCAGGAACAATCCGTCGGTGGACAGGGATGCTCCGAGAACCCAGAACACCAGCCGAGGTGTGAGGACGATCATTGGCGCGAGCACACTGAGCGCGACCTTGGTTCCCCAATGCTCCTCCAACGACAGCTCCGCCGCCGCGAGGTCTTTGCCCCGCCTGGTCGAGGAGGCGCTGATACCGCGACGCGACAGGAGGGCAACCATCCAGGTGCCGAGCTGAACTTCGTAGTCGTGAAGGCGATGCTTGGGCGCATGTCCCCGTTCCCGCCTCACCGGAGTCCCTTGTTTGTCGAGGCCGGCGAGCAGGCCGAGCGGGACGAGCGGCGGGCTGAGCCACCGGAGCCCGCAGATCACCGCCGCGGCTAGCGACCACCCAGCGAGCAGGGCGAAGATCATGTCGCAGACCGCGGCCGGTGGCGGAGCCCGACCGGGGGCCGATCCATACGCGCCATTAGGCGATGCCCGGCAATGAACAACGCGCCACCGACGGCGAGGACTGCCTGGCCGACTGGACCCCGAAGCGCGGTCAACATGTCGCGGTTCCACCACGACATCGCAGCAAAGGACGCTACGGAAATGACCGCGATCACGCGGGCGCTCGTCCGGTCCTCTGTTCTGTTCGTGTCGCTCCGCTGTCTCGACTCCGCCGCTTGCTGACAGTCGGTCGCAAACTCTCGTAGCCCGGTGGCAACGTCGCCGGCCGTACCCGCGTTCGCCATCATGAGGGCGGCCACGAGCACGTCCACTTCCTCGTCCTGCAGTTGTTCGGCAAGCGCTGCGGCGGCATTGTCGAACGCTTCGTCTTTGAGCGACCTGGCGAACGCCATGGCTTGGTCCTTCGTTGCGCCGGGGACGCGTTCCGCGGTGTCCATGATCGCTTGCCGCAGACCGGCCCCTGCCGTCGTCTGCTCGGACAACATTCGCGTCCAGGCGGCAACGGCCTTCGCCTGGTTCACCTGGCGAGCCCAGAGCTCGGCGCCCGCGAAGAACGCCGGTATCCCAGCGAGCAAGACCGCCACCAGGATGCCGAGCACGACGATGCCGCTGGCCGCTGCGAGCACGATCCCGACCGCCGCGGACGCGGCCCACACGACGGCGCTCATGCCACTCGGCAGCCGGCCGCACCAGGAGCTGAGCCGAGGAAGGTCGAACCCTATGCTCGGCCACCACCGTGAGCCGACCACAACCCCCGCTGCCAGCGACGCTGCAGCGGCGATGACGAGCAGGCCGCTCACGCCGCGCCCCGCTCGTCCGCCGCGAAGCCAACTCGGTGTAGCTCCTCGGACAGCTCGTCATCGAGGCCGGCTCCGGTCGGCGCGAGAGTCCCGTCATCGGTGCGTCCGTAGACTTCGTCTGTGAGGAGCTGCCGGCCCTGGATTCCGGTGATGACTCGGATCGAGGCGACGTAGCGGCGATTGGCGGATCGGTCGTAGTCGACGTGCACGACGGCATGGACGGCGTCACGGATCATCCATGCCGACTCCTCATGGCTCCAACGCTCCGGCGCGATCGAGGCGTAGCTCTGGCACTTGCGGAGCGCAGCGTCGGACGAGGGGGCGTGGACGGTGAAGAGCGAGCCATCGTTGCCCAGAGCCATGATCATGATGGCGGGGATCACCTCAGGTCCTCGGACCTCGCCGACAAGGACGCGGTCCGCGTTCAGCCTTTGGGCTGCCCAGGTCAACGTGGCCATGCCCACTTCCCCGCGACCGTCGCTGTTGGGCGGACGTCGTCGGAGCGCACCACTTGGTCGTGAAGATCCGAGAAATACTCGAGACGCAGTTCCGCCACGTCTTCGACGGTCAGAACCCGTTCCCAGCGTGGGATCGTGTTGCCAAGCGCCCGTGCGAGTGTGGTCTTTCCTGCGGAGGTGCCGCCCGAGACGATGAGGTTCTTGCGAGCTCGAACGAGCGCCGTCAGGAAACCCCTCGTCCAGTCGTCGATCATCCGGACACGAACGAGATCGTCGAGAGTGGCGAGGTTCACCAAGTCATGCCGCCGAATCGCCACAACTGGTCTCGGCGTCACCTCACGGACGGCGGAGAGGCGGTCGCCGTTGGGGAGATCCATCTCAAGGATGGGGTGGGCGAAGTCCCAGCGATACTCGTGGCGCCCTGACTCACGCGCATGCCGCTCGACCCACGCCTCGAGTTCGCGGTCGCTTTCGAAGAGGGCGGGGAGGTGTTCCCGGGTACCGTCTACGTGCGTCACCCACACTTGGTCGCCGCCCGTCAGGTTGATCTCCGAGATACCGGATCCGGGGTCCAAGAATGTCTGAAGCGGCCCGTATGAGAAGTAACGATCCTTGACGGCGCGCGTGATCGCGGCCTCGGCGTCTTGGCCGAGAGGGCCCGAGCCCCGATTTATCCGTCGCTGCTCCTCGAGGTGGAACAGCGTCTTCAGCTCAGCGTCGACTAGCTCGCGGAGGTCGTCGGATCGGACCTCGCCGCCGGGGCGGAGTCGCTCGCCGATTCGCGCCTGCAGGTTCTGGGCGAATCGGTCGATGTCGCCTGGCGCGGCTTCGTCCGCTGCAACGGGGACGGCGTTGTCCGTAGCCATGCTCAACCGTCCCTTGATGCGAGCGCGGCTCGGCTGATCAGTGGCTGCGAGGCGATGGTCAGCCGGCGCTCGCGCAGGTCGACCGCGGCGGTACGGGCTGAGCGAATCAGATACGAGCGATCGAGCCACCACCGTCCGGACGATCCGACTCTCGCTGCGCCCCTCGGGTCCTCGCCTAGGACAGCGGCGACGGGCAGCCGAAGGGTTTCCGCCACGTGCCGTGCGTCGTAGTGCGCGCCACGAACGGTCGGCTCGCCAATGAGCAGCAGTTCGACCTCAATACCGTCACCTAGGAGGGTCTAGCGAAACTGGTGGTGGGTGGCGGTGGCTCCCGGGTCCGCGAGTTCGAGGAGCTGGAGCGGCGGCGCCGCGAACTCCCGGAGGAACCGTTCGACCGTGCGGCGTGTCTTTGCAAGCCAATCCTCGACCGTAACCGCCTACTTCACCGCTGGCTGGACGATCAGGTCGCTCTGCACCTCCAACTCCGGTTGAGGGCCGGTCAACCGGACCCGGACAAAGCCGACCTCTGCGCCGAGGTGCAGCTCCTTCGCGACCCCCACCCGCCGGCGGGGTGGGGACGGGACGCAGTCCCGGGCGTGCGTGACGTGGTACCCGCTGTTCGTAACCCACGGGGCGACCGGCTGGACCGCCCGGTGCTTGTCGTGGTTGCAGAGGTCCGCAAGGATCGCGAAGGCGTGAAACGGTGCTTTCCGCGTGCCGCTCAGGTACGGCTGGTACCGACGGAAGCGTGCGATGTCTGCCACCCGAGCACCCGGAAACCGGTGGGCGACGATCACATTGAACTGGTCACGGGTACCGGCGATCGGGAAGTAGACGCCCTTCTCGGCCTTTGGGGAGAGTGGCGCCTTCCCACGGCCGGCGACGACGAACGCGGCGTGGTCGAG
Organism: Actinomycetota bacterium; assembly: GCA_034668185.1. Lineage (GTDB taxonomy): Bacteria > Actinomycetota > Acidimicrobiia > Acidimicrobiales > CADCTF01 > DATLED01. The sequence goes on along the minus strand of JAXDPV010000012.1, from coordinate 16,662 downwards.
GGCGCTTCGATAGTTGTTGGCAACGTCACCCAACTGGAGGCCCCACGCGGCGGGCCACGCCCGGAGGGAGGCGACGACGACCGGGAACCCGTGACGCTTGGGATCGTGTTCGCCGAACGCGAGTACGACGCTCTCAGCGTTCGGGCCGGTTGCCGCACTATGGATGTCCGCCTCCAGGCGTTCGGCGTGGACTACCGCCCAACCCCACTTCAACCAAGCGCTCGTGAACGGGTCGGGCATTAGCCGCCTTCCTCCTCGTCGGGTTCGATCGTCCAGCGGAGCCCGTCGACCAGTACCGCCGGGTTGACGTCCAGGCCCTCAGCCAGCCGTAGGAGGCTCGCGAGACTCAGGTTGCGTTGCCCACGCTCGACTTGGCTCACGAACGTGAAATGAAGGTTCACCAACTCCGCGAGAGCCATCTGGGAGAGGCCCCTTTCTTTGCGGATCGTGCTGGCACGGCGGCCGAGTTCGGTTTGGGAAGGATGTCGGGCCATGCACTGCACATACGCGCCCACAGCTAGAGCGCCTGAAGCTAAAGAAGCAGGTACCGTAGCCGACTAAGGAAACATGGCCGAGAAAAGTGACGGGGATCTTGTGGTCGATCCTGGGTGGAGGGACAAGTGAGCGGACAGGCCACGACGGCCCCATCGGGCTGGTACCTCGATCCGGACGACGACGCCTTCTTCCGCTGGTGGGACGGGACCACCTGGGTAGACGACTGGCGGGAGGTTGTGCTCCCGGCGGGCCGCCCGAAACGCTGGTACCGCTCCGGGCTCGTGTGGGCGTTGTTGTTGCTGGTCGCCGTGTGCGGCCTGGCCATGAGGCAATGCGCCCAGGTCGTCACGACCCCGTCGCCGCTCGACCAGCCGGGCGCTCTCGACGCGACGGCGGCGTGCGTCCAAAGCGCCGAAGCGATCACCGAATACAGCCACGGTCAGCGGTCGCTCACCTCCACGCTTGACGCCCTGCAACACGAGGAGCCCGTCGCGAGGCGAGCCGCGGGGCAGGACCCCAAGTACGCGTTCCTCCCCTGGGCGATCGTCGCAGCGGAGGAAGAACTCTCGACCGGCCGGCCGGGGGTGCCGGGAGTGGGGCGCCTCCTCGCCGAGTGTGGCCCGACACGCGGCCAGTCCTAGGTGACCATCCACCCGGTAGGCGTGGCGTAGGCCCACACTTAGGGTGACAACTGAAACGGTCGGGGCGCTGCGTCAACAGCCCCCGACCCGGGCCAAGGAGCTGTTACTCCGTGACCAAGGCGACGGTACCCCCAAAACGTGTCGAGCAGGTGGAACTCCTGCTCGACAGCCCCGAACTCCAGGCCCTCATGGCCGGTCTCGCCGCTACCCGCTCGACGGGCCGGCCCGGCTACCCGCTCCGTGCCCTGGTCGGGATGGTCCTCGTGAAGACCCTGTACGCCCTCCCGACGTGGTCGAGGACCGCCCGCCTGGTGGACGAGCACCCCGGGTTGCGGCGGGCGTTGGGGGCGGCGCCGAGCGTGTACGCCTGCTACCGGTTCGCGGAGAAGCTCCGACACCACGCGGAGTTGCTGGACGGGTGCGTCGGGCAGGTGTTGGCCGCCCTCCACGCGGAGCGGCCCGAGATGGGGTCGACGGTCGCCGTCGACGGCTCCGACCTCCCGGCGTACGCGAACGGGCAGCGGTACGTGTCCAAGGGCGGGCCGGCCAGGACGCGCTGGTCGGACCCGGACGCGTCGTGGGGTCACCGTTCGGCGGTGTCGACACGATCGAGGGGCGGGTACTACGGGTTCAAACTCCACGCCGCGGTGTGCACCCTGACGGGCCTCCCGGTGGCGTGGACGGTCGACACGGCCCGGGCGAGCGAGGTGCCGATGGTCCCGGGGCTGCTCGCGCAGGCCGCTGGCCGCGGGTTCGGTGTGCGGCACGCGGTGCTCGACAAGGGCTACGACGCGGCTGCCGTGTACGAGGCGTGCGCGGCGGGTGGTGTCTTACCGATCGTCCCGCTCCGCAAGACCCCGGCAGTGAAAGCCGGACGTCACCACGACCCGGAATGCCCGCACGGGCCCCGCTTGTTCGACTCTGTCGCGACGGCAGCGACCCGTTGGGTGTGCCCCGCCGGGGAATGCGCCGAACTGGACGTCAACGCGGACCGTCTCCACACCCTCATCCCCCGTTCGACCCTCCGCTGGGGTGACCTGTACCGCCAACGCGGGGCCGTCGAGCGGGAGTTCGGAAGGTTGAAGCACGAGTGGGCGCTGCTCCCGTTGCGGACCCGTGGCCTCGACCGGGTCCGGTTGCACGTGTCGTTCACGATCCTCGGGCAGCTCGCCGTCGCGCTCCTCGCGGCACGGGCCGCGGGTCGTGTCGCTGCGTGACGTCCCGTTGTCGGGGATCGTTGCGGTGGCGTAGGGCGTACAGTCGGTGCGTGATCGGGGTGCGTAGCCTGCCCGCCATGAAACGCGACACCGCCGAACGGTTCGCGGCGACCGCGGTCGAGGGCGTCACCCTCGACCAGGCCCGCCTCATCATCCGCGAGTTCCTGACCGGCCTCGCGTTGTGCTCGATGTGCGGGGGGTCGGGCGAGTTCACGTTCGAGCGGGCCATGACGTTCGAGTTGGACGACCTGTCGGCACCCGGCCGGAAGGATGAGAGGGTCGTCCCCGCAGGGACGACCGCCCCGTGCCCCAGGTGCCGGGGCCGTTACGACCGTGACGCGGCCGGGGACCCGGAGTTCGTGGGGTGGCGTTGCGTCCAAGGCTCGCGGGCCATTGACTGCCACAACGAACGCGCCCGCGGCGACGAACACCGGGCGGGGCACGCCGAGTGCGGGTACCGGGTCTTCCTTCCCCTCCCCGAGAGTTAGCCGTTGACGTTCCGTCTGCGGTTGGACGAGGACGGGTTCTACGTGTCGGACTGCGTCGAGTTGGGCGTAGCGAGTTTCGGGGCCACGGTCGAAGAGGCGATGGAGAACCTCGCCGACGCTGTCGTGGTGTACCTCAACACCCTCGGAGACAGAGGGGAGCGACGCCTGTCGCGGGTGGTGCGGTAACGTCAGGGCGTGCCCACCCACCGCCAGTTTCGCTAGACCCTCCTAGCGTCGGTCCGCCATCGGCCGCGACGCGCTCAAGCTCCACGGCCGTTGCGCGAGAGACGAGGATCACCCGGTCCGCCGCACGGACGACCGGCAGCGCGGGGCTGCCCGGCCAGATGCGCCCGCAGTCGATGAGCACATCGCCCGGCAATTCACCCAGCACAGTGGCGAACTGCGGACCCAGTCGTGCGAGGGCCGCAGTGACCGATCGGCCCGAAGTGGGTGCGCAGAGCACCGCCACCTCCCCCGCCCGATGCAACTCTTGGGCGGCAACGGTGCCAGTGAGGATCTCGGTGCGAGCCCGGGCAGCAAGCGAAGCGAGCCCCCGATCTAGGGGCAACGCCAGGCGTTGGCCGATCGTCCCGCCCGAGGGCGCACAGTCGACGACGGTGATGGCGTGGTCCGCGGGCCAGACATGGGACAAGGCGAGGATCGACGTCGTCACACCGGGCGAGACGAGAGCGCAGAACGCGAACGTGGTCATCCAGCGTGACCGACGAGGATCACCGCGACACGCCCATCGGCGCTGGCCGCTGCCAACGCCGTGGCCTCGTTATCGAGAACGCTAACGGAGACCACGATGCGATCAGAAAGCCTCGAGCCTGTTGTGACGCCGGAGACGATGCCTTCCTGGGCGAGCACGGTGGGCTCAGCGTCGCTTCTCCCTATACCTGAGCCGGTACGGATGAGCCGCACTCGGTCCCCCACCCGCAGCTGCCCGGGCAGTCGGTCGCCTGCCAACGTGACGGGGACGATCACCCGCCCCCCGCCGGGGCCTGCGCCGTCAACCCAGTCGGTCGGGCTTAGGAAAGATCCGGCCTGGAGTGACCGTGCCGCAACCTTCCCCACCACCAGCCGGCGGTCACCGGCCTTCACAAGGTTGATATGGCCGTCGACCGCGGCATCAACTCGGACAAGGGCGGCGTCGTCGATCTCGGTGCCGGCCGCCACGGACTTGGCGAGCGCCAGGTAAGGCTGCCGGCCACGAGCGTCCTTCCATGCGGCTAGGCCCAGGACGCTCGCGAGAACAAAGAGCAGCGCTGCCAGCCAGCCAAGCAACGCCGAACGCTGGCTGGCTGGCTTCAGACGTCCACGCTGGCTGCGGCGCGGCAGAGGCTTTCCAAACCCGGCGGTCCTGCGCCGATCATTGAGTGCCTTCGCTCCGCCTGACGTTCTCTCGGCTACCACGCGGTGTCGCTCCTCGCTTGAGCCTCGCCAACTCGCAACGGCACCGTGGCCGACTGCTCCACCGGAGCGAGAGGACCGCCGCCCGGCGCGCCCGTGACCGTCCACGACACCTGCCACTCGACAGTCGCGGTGACGTGGAAAACGCCATCGGGCTGACTCGCGGAGGAGCGACGCCACCGGTAGGTGCAAGACGATGATGGATCTGCCTCGCCTTCGTTCGAGAACACAGCTCCAGGGCCCGTACAAATGACCTGGTCACCTGTCCCCATGTCCCACACCACGCGCGTGGGCTCGGCGGTCACGGTCACAGAGACGCCCTGGACGGCCGCTGTGGAGCTCAGGGGCTGCCAGCCGCCGCCGACGCTCAGCCATGTGCGGAGGTTGACAAGCTGCGTCTTGTCGGGTGGCGGGGTCGTAATGACCTCCGGCGTCGGGAACGTGAGGTGCTCGAGCGCCTGCTCCCTAAGCCTCGCCGGCGAGGGCTCCCTGTCTCGGATGAACACGATGTCCGTGGACCCGAATGCGGCACCGTTGCAGACCTTGTTGAACCATCGCCCGGTACCGTCAACGACACCGACAAGATTGCCGAGGCGGTCGTACACCTCAGTTCCCAATTGCATGTCCATCGGATAGAAGAAGCACTCCGTCTTGGCCGGAGACGACCGACCCTTCGCGGCATCGTCGATGCGGTGCGCGCCCGAATCACACGAAGATTCGCCGCATCGCGCGAACCCGCCTCGTTCCGCTGCGGCGGGCCGTGCATCGATGGCCATGCCTGCCGAGGCGAACGCGAAGCCAGCCAGGATGGCTGGCGTCACACGGTGCATGGACCGCCGTCCTCTACTTTGGCGATCTTCCATCCGCCGTCGACGATCACGAGCGAGACGACATTGAGCACCCGCGAGTCGCCTGCCGGGTCCAGTACCCGCCCGTCGTTGTCGTCGTAGGTCTCGCCCAGATCGAGCATGCAGTCTCGGACAGTCGCCTCGGTGGCGCGGACCTCGATCTTTGGCGCGGGATCGTGTTCGACCGCTGGCCCGCGAAAGAAGACGCCCTGCGGGCGGTAGTTGCTGAATGCATGCAGCAGGGTCGTGTACTCCTCACCGGTGACGCAGCCACCGACGCGAGCATCGAAGTCCGCCCGCGTGAATGACCGGTTCTTCTCCGTGCCGAAGTCCACATAGGCCCGCCAGCAGCTGGTGTAAGCATCGAACACCGCCGCGTTCTGGGGCGACAAAACAATGCTCGTCGACGTCGAGGAGGCCGCAGCCGCGGCCGAGGTCGGTTGTGGAGGAGGCTCCCTCGCGGCCTGCAGGGTTGTCGCGTTGGCACCCCTGCAAAGCGAGCCCGATGACCGCCAAGACGACGGCCCGGGCCGGGAAGGCCCTATACGGCATTAGCCACATAGTGCATCATCCGCCACTCTTTGCGGTAGCGCGATTTTTCCGAACTAGCTGGTCACAGCGATAATTCTGTTGACGCCCTCTTTGGGCGTCACTCGCTGTGGTGGCGACTAAGTGCCGGCACGTCCGAGAGGAAGTAGGCGCCGCGATGCCACACGGGCGTCAACGGCTCTCTGGATCAGTCCGCCGATGGCCGAACCGAGATCTCAATGATGTGACGGGGTACGACCGCGTTGTCCTGACCCTGTGCGAACTCGACGCACGCAGAGCTGATCGAACCCACCCACATGCCCATCACCAGTTCCGGAAGAAACTGCTCGATAGGCACTGCCGAATGGCGGACGTCGTTGTAGCCCACCGTGAACGTCGCCTGCTTCAGCGCGCCGCGGCCCTGCGCAAGTCCGTAGACCACGCGCGCAGGCAGGCTTACGACCTCACCGCCAGCCAGGATCAGCCAGTAGGCCGACGACTCCGACAAGCCCAGGAGAGTGCGTAGTTGTTCGACGTCGATGACCCAGCCCTCTGCGGCAGTCCTCCTCAGCCGCTGGCGCCGAACCAGCAGCTTCGACTTCTTGACTTGGATGAGCTCAGCGGTGCGGAGTTCGAGCGAGCCGTGAACCGCCACATCCAACAGGAGGGCAAGATCGCAGCCCCACGATGCCTCCTCCTTTTTCGGCACGGGCCGTTGGCTGAGCGACACAGCTCGGGCCAAGCGGTGCCGTCCCGCCGACTTGAGCGAGTGCTCTGTGTCTCGGAACGCGAATTCGAGCTCCTTCACAAGGGCCTTGGTGAGGCCTTCCTCTTCGCCGCCGCCTTGGTCCTTCACCTCGTCTCCGAAGCGCACGAGCGCGCGGCGGATGCTCCTCGTCAGGCTCTCCTCAATCTCCGTGGCTCCCATCCATGTGCGCGCGAGGGCAGTGAGGGGATGGGGGAACAGCGGGACGCCGTCGAACGCGCGGGCGGCGCTGTCTGCGAGCCAGCGCCGCAGGTCCTCGCTCGGCGGCGGTACACCCGACACGAGCGACGCGACTCCGCGAGCGAGGTCTCGAAGCTCACCGTTCGGCGCCTCGTCTGCGAGTCGCCGCAGTTCGCCGATGACCTCATCGTGTTGCAGGGCGGCTAGGGCGACCGCGTCGCGGCCGTCCTCGCCGAGTGCCGACCACCGCTCGAGGAGGCCCTGGGCCAAAGCCACCCACGCATCTGCACGGAGGTCGATCGCTCCCACGAGTTGTGCCGCAACGCCGCGGCGCGCCTCGCGGTTGTCCCAGCGGCCCGCCTTTTCGTAGATAGCGAGCTGTCGAGCGTGGGACCAGACGAGCGCGACGGCGGTAACCATCAAACCGACCACGTCTCCTGGCTCCCTTCCGAGGATCTGAGCGACGGACTCATGCGATCGCGGAAGGTCTCGGCGTACGATTTCGACGGCGATGGCCTGACCGGCATGGAGCGCTTCCGCTTCAATGAAGTCGAGCGGCAGGTACGGGAGGATATCGACGACGTCAACGCGCAGGCTCGGGGAGGTCCATCCGTCGTCTGTCACCTGCTCGTGCAAGCTGGACACTGTTTCGTCCCGGACCTTCGGGTGCCACCCAAGCTCGCGGGCGGCGTCGACACTCAAGCCGCCCAGTGCGCTTAGGGCTCGCAAGACTGAGTCAGGTCGTATCCGTTGGGATAGATCCAAGACGTGGGACGGCAACGCCGAGCCGATTGCTGCGCGGGCCGCGGTCAGACAATCATCACAGCCCGACCAGTCGTGGTCCCACCAGGCGTCTACGGTTCCTTCTCCCCATCGGTTGCTGCGTGCGCGTACGCCGGCATGGAACATGCTGGCGAGCGTGGGCACATCCGTCTCGACCCCGTCAGACGAGCGAAGCACGGAAGCGAGGAGCGCGGTGTCGTAGGTGATCCAGTGCTCGACGAATTTGTCGTGCGTTGCGACAGTCCGCAGCACCAGATAGATGACGGTGTCGGCCACCGATGGCAATTGCCTCGGCACCCGAATTCCGACGCGTTCGAGGGCTTGCCTCACCTGATCGCGGCCGCCAGCAAGAACACCCTGGAGAAGCTGGTCACTGGCATTGTGCCTCGCGAGTCTCTCAAGCGCCCGCGGCAGCGCATTGGGATCCCGGTCAGCAAGCTCGAGCAGGGCCTCCACGACAAACGGCAGGAGCGACCCGACCTGGTCAGCCGAGAGCGGATCGCGTTCTCCATCCCCGCCGAGGAACTGCCGTGCTAGTTCGTGGGGGTCCACGGACGCCTCCTCGGAATGATCATCACCGTCGGACACACGACCCACCGATTCGCTCTGTTCGGTTACGACGCTAGGCGCGTCGCATATGCCGAGCTGATCGCAGCAAGTCCATTCGCCAGCGTGAGCGGGCGAGGCCGACCCTTTTGAAATATGTGGCCAGCCAACGCCATCGGCCTGGAATGCTTCCGGGCATGGCGATCGACGACTTGATTGCCCAGGCTCGGAGCCTCGAGCGGGCGATCGACAAGGCGATCGATGGCGCCGCCGCCCACGGCAACCCTGCGGCGCAAGCGCGTACCGATTGGGCCTGGTACCGCCTCAGGTCCGTCCTCGACTTCGTCCACCAGCGGTGTGCCGGGCCGGTTAGCGCCTCCCTCGCGAGGAGCCTTCTTGAGGAGGCGGCCTATTGGGACTGGGCCCTCGCGACCGGGGTCGGCGCCGAGCACCTCGCCCGCCGCGCGTCGATCGAGTACCAAGGGCTTGTCCGGCTCGCGGCCGATGTCAGCGATGATGTCTGGATCGGCTGGATCCTGCCTCCCGGCTCCGCCGTGTTGGCTCAGACGGACCACGGGATCCCACACAGCGCGGCCGACGCGGTGAAGCGGATCGGGAACGGGTTCGCCAAGGCTGTTCTGCAGCCACTGCGCTTCCGCGGCCTGTTCGCGGCCAACCAGATCCTCGACGTGCTGACACACGGAAACATGGCTGCTGCCTTCGTAATGGCACCCGGCGGGGGCGAGGAGCTTCCGGACGGGCTCGCTGCGGCCGTGATCCACGTAGCGGCGGCCGGCGCAGCGGCGGTCGCGGTCGCCAACCTCGATCCAGCCCCCTACGTAGCGGACGAGCTCGCCGCGCTGGCCGTGGCCGTAGCCGAAGAGGCCACCCAGCTGCATGGCCTGCCCTTGCAGGAAGCGCCAGTGGCGCGGCGTCCACCGAAGGCGCGACGAGTCGCGCCGTTTGCGGCGCAGTCCGAGATCGAACGCATGCCAAGAGCGGCCCCGACGACGAACGTCGCCGCGGCGACGTTCGTGAATGCTGCCCTTGCGGTGGCGAAGATCGCTGCCCAGCGCGTGCGAACTGATGGTGGATCCGGTGCTGCCGTGGCCTGGTCAGCCTTCCAGCTCTCATGGAGCCAGATGCTCGTCTTCGCGGGAGTCGTCGAAGGCACGATCGGCCGTGCCGTGTTGCCGTTTGCAGCGCGCATGCTCCTCGAAGACGGCGCCCGATGGGAATGGCTCCGCCAGCAGGCGGTCGCTAGTCCGTCGGGCGAGAGTCTGCGCTCCATCGTCGCCGACAGCAGGGGCCACATCGAACGCGTGCGGGCCACAATGACGAGCGACGGCGTTCCATTGTCGACGGTCGACCGGCTGCTCGGGTACGCCACCGATCTGCTTGCCGCCGACCCCGGCGAGGACCAGATGCCGCCCGTGTCCGAGCTCCTCCTGACGGCCTACGAGAACCCGTCCGGCGTTGACTCCGCCCGCGTGATGTACAGCGTGCTGTCGCAGTTCGTCCACGCCACGCCGCTGTCGCTACTTCATCTGCAGCGCGACGAGTTCCCGTCGGTCACGGCGCCGATCTACGCCGCCTCCGTCGAGGCGGCCTGCTGGGGATTTTGGAACGTCGCGAGGACGACGCTGGCCATCGCCTGTGACGGTGACGAGCAGCTCGACAACGCCCTGATGGATCTCACGGTCGCGCTCCGATCCGTGAAGTTCGAGGCAGCCATTTGGCACAGCCTCGGCTGAGTCGCCACGGCCGACTCGCAACTCGCTCGTCGAACCGCGTGACCCCAGCGGCACGCTGCCGCCTCCCACGCAACGCGATCAGGACGAACAACCCCCAAAATGCGCGCAAAGATTGTGCCGCCGCCCGCGAGACTGCCCGTCATGGTTAGCGTTCGACACCGGGACAGCGGCGGTGGCGTCGCCCCGCCGCCGGAGTTCTACACCTAGGCGCCTTCGCGGCCGACCCCGCTGAGGTACTCGACGATGAGCGTGTTCCCACGGAACCAAAGGGCCGTGACGAGCGACCAGTCGTCGGTCGCAATGGTTCCGTCCAGCCGGAACACTTTCCGGTATCGGGCGCTTCGCCCACGGTCCGGGAAGTCGGCGACGGTTGTCGGGTACGTCGCCGCTTCGTACGCCTTAACAGCACCGTCACAGTGGATGAAGCAACGCCGCTGTGTGTCGCGGATCGCGTGGAGATAGCGGACGAGGACGCGGTCATCCTCGCCTATCGGGACGAGCTCTTCGATCTCGACGGTCTTCAAGTGGGCATCTCGCGACCATCGGGCGCTGAGGGCAAGGTACGGATGTAGCAGCGAGCTGCCACCTTCGGGGTCGCCGTGGATGGTCGTCCCGACCGCGAACGGGTCGTCGAGCTTGTCGTCGCTGAGCGGAGGCCCGTACCAGTAGTCGGCTTCGAACGGCTCCGAGTGCTCCTCGCGGTGGCGGAGTCGGCGATGGTCGATCGCGAGCCTGGCGCACACGTCCCCGTGCTGAGCGATGCGGAGGATCGCCCCTACAAGTTCGTAGTGAATGTTCGATCCAAAGTTCCGCCGCAGAAACTGGTGGTAGTGGAGCGACAGGTCTCCCACGAAGACACCGTGAGGCCCGGCGTCCAAGTCCGCCATCTTCAACAGACCGTCCGGGTCCATCCGATCGACCAGCGTTGGCGCTGCTGTCAGGACTGGCGACGTGGCCGCTGCAGGTTCGAATAGCGCCTCCGGAATCGCGAAGTAGTCGACCGAAGGCACGCTCTCGAGGAGCGCCTCCGCACTGTCTGGGACGTGGAAGTGCTGAGGGAGGCGCCCGATGAGGCCCTCAACGACCGCGGGCTCGTCGGCCCCCCACTGGCGGATGGCGTCCACTGCCCGCGCCCGCGCTGCGACCACCCTCGGCCGCTCGTCGTGGAAGAGAAACAACGGCGGCAGGCCCACATCAAGGAGCACGCGCACGAGTTCGTCGTACGTCGATCCAAGCCGAGATTGCACGGCTCGAACGACACTGGGGTCGAGTTCCATGTTCGCTCCTGAGCAACCGCTCAGTTGAGCGATCCGCTGCATCTTCAGACTAAAGCGCCATGTAGCCTGCGATCTCGCGCTTTGCTAGAGCCGTGGGCATGAAAAAAAGGCATCACATGGTGCCGAAATTCCTACTCAAGCAGTTCGCCATCGATGGGCACGTGATGCTCCTGCCCCGCAAGGGCCCGCAGCGCCGCGTCCCGATCTCCTCGGCCGCCGTGAAGGAGCACTTCTACTCATTTGAGGACGCGGACGGCCGGCGCGTTCCCGAGCTGGAGGACTACCTCGACACCGAGGTCGACGGGCTCGCCGCGCCGGCGATCAAGCGGATCGTGGCCGGCACGCACGACGAAGCCGATCTCGCGAGCGCCGGCCGCTTTCTTGCCGTCCAGCTCGTGCGCAGCCCACGGTTCCGCGCACGAGAACGCGAGCTTGCGGAGCGGCTCGGCCCGATCCTGGCTGGGATGGACAACGCAAAAGCGTGGCGTCGGGGCGATGACAGCGGGGAGTTCGATGACGAGGCCGCGCGACGCGCCTTCGATGCCGGTCGCGCCGAACCCCCACCCGGCTACGTCCTCAAACTCGATCGCAACAGCCAGATCCGAATGCTGATCCGGAGCCTTGAGCGGCTCGTCTGCGAGTTCAAGGCGCTGAAGTGGGCCGTGGCCACAGCAGACCAGCCCGCGTTCATCACTAGCGACAGCCCTGGCGTGCTCTTCAACCCGTCACTGCCACCGGGCACGTTCGCTGGATTCCGCGTGACACCCGAGGCAGAGTTCCGGCTCCCGCTCAGCCCGCGACACCTGCTCGTCGGTGCCGTGAATCATCTCGGGCCAGCGTCGTTCGCAGCGCCGACACAACTAGTTGCTACGACTAACCAGCTCATCGCCCGCGAGTGCAACGAGGCGGTGCTCCTCACTCCTGGCGTGCATCCACCGGGCGACCCCCGGCCCGCCCCTCACCCACCCTTTCTAGCTGAGCCAACGATCACGATCGGTCCCGGGGACGACGAGGCCCCCACGGCCATCTCGTACCCGCCCATCCGCGATCCTCGACTGCGCGCGATCGTCGACGAGACGCACCGGTCCTGAGATGACGCAGGCGAACCAGGGGAGGTCGGTTGGGCCCTTCGGCAACGCAACGTGCGCGCTGTGCAAACGCCGCCCCTCGAGCCGTCGTGGCGAGCACTGCAGCCCTCCTAAGGAGTGGGTCCTCCGTGGTCAGAGCGCCCAGTGTTGCGGCCATCGCTCAACCTATGGTCAAGACCAGACGTGCCCATGCAACGCGTGCGACCGGCTTCGGGAAGTCGCTGTACCGGCGCTGACAGTCGTGAACTACGACCGGTCGCTTGACCGAATTGCTCGGCGATCTCGCCCATGCCGGCGACATCGCGCTGTCGACCATCTCGGGCACGGGAACGGAGCCGCGGCATAACTCAACGGAGTGTCCCCCGTCTGACTGGTCTGGGACGATTTAGAAGGTGATGATGGCGGGCTGGCCCCCGGAGGACTTCGACGAGGCATACGAGGCCTTGATGCCGCGTGCGTTGGCTGTGGCGGAACGCATTCTTGGCGAGGGACCCGATGCGGAGGATGCGGCATGTGAGGCATTGGTCCGGGCGCTGGCCGACCGGCCGCGGGTCCGTCGCCTCCCGTATCGCGACGGCTGGGTATTGCGGGTCGCGGCAAACGTAGCTGTCGACGCCGCACGCCGGCGTCTCGTTCGCCTTCGACCCCAGCCGGACCTCCTGGTGCCGTTCATCGACACGGAGGAGGTCACCACGCAGCGGCTGGCCTTGGCAGCAGAGCTGCAGGCGTTGTCGCGCCGCCAACGCGAGGTTCTGGTGTTGCGGCACATGGCCGGCCTGTCTGAAGCAGACGTAGCCAAGGCGCTGGGCATCTCGGCCGAGTCAGCAAAGACGCACCTCAAACGCGGCAGGGCACGGCTCGAAGCTCGCCTCAGGACATCAGCGCACATCGAAGGGACGTGGTGGTATGCCACTCGTTGATTACCGGCCGGATTTGCACGAGCGAATCGTGCGCGACGCCGAGGGTGTCATTCGGGGGCGTCAGTCCCGTAGGCGCACCGGCGTGGCCGCGGCGGGCGTCGCCATGTTGACGGTCGTGGTCGTTGCAGTGGTGGCGTTGTGGCCTGAGTCCGAGACATCGGTGCAAACCTTCGCCGACGGGACCCAAGATTCCACCGCCGTAGACGCCGGGCCGGCGCCGGGGATGTGGGCGCCGATCGCTCGTTCGCCTCTCCTCGAGCGGAACTGGCCGGCCAGCGGGTGGACCGGCAAGGAGCTGCTGGTCTTCGGCGGTGCAGGACCCACCACCGACGTGTGCTTGCGCGAGGCCGAGTATTCAGTGTGCGGGAGCCCGGATCGGAACGACGGCGCCGCCTACAATCCCGACACCAACCAATGGAGGCCACTGCCCGCGCCCCCGCTACCGGAGGAGCGCGGCAGCAGCGTGTATGGACCCACGCTGGCCGGGGTGTGGACGGGCCGCGAGTGGATCGTGTGGGGCGGCACCAAAGCCAAAGGCGCGGCCTACCGGCCGGCCACCGACTCGTGGCGGCCAATCGCGGATGGCCCGCTCACGAAGCGGACGTGGTTCTCGATGACGTGGACCGGCCGGGAGGTCATTGTGTTCGGTGGCGGCAATCCCACCGAGTCGCCTCCCAGGCTCTATGACGATGGCGCCGCCTACAACCCCGCCACCGACCGCTGGCGGCCCATCCCGAGATCCGGTACAGGCCGCTTCGGCCACGAAGCCCTTTGGGTGGACGGCCAACTAATCGTGGTGGGCGGCACGGACTACGAGACCGGCGAGGTCGGCACAGCGGACGGCTACGATCCCGACACGAACACGTGGCGCCAGCTCGCCAGCCCGCCTTTCGCCCCATCGACGGCCGTGGCCGACGTCGCCGAACCGCCCATGTCGTACCACCCGGGACGGGTCTACGCCTTCGCCGGGAACAAAGCCGCCAGCTACGACCCCGCCGCGGATCGATGGGCGACGCTCGCCGACGCGCCAGGACAAGACCGACCCATCACCACCGCGGTGTGGACCGGGGCCGAAGTCATCGCCCTTCGGACCCCGCCGATGCACCAGCCGAGCGCGGACGCATCGCCGGCGGCCCTCGATCCAAAGACCAACACCTGGCGGACCTTGCCCGCCAGCTCAGCCACGAGCCGGAGAGGCGGGGCAATCGCCTGGACGGGCACCGAGCTCCTCATCTGGGGCGGCGGCAAGTCCGGGGGGCTCAACTCGACAACGCTCACCAACGACGGCGCCCGCTACAGGCCACCAAACCGGTGACGTCGGGCGCCAGCCGCTAAAGGCTCAGACACCAATCGCTGAACCGTTGAACGGCAGAGCAACTAAGCCCGTCCTCTGGCGGCAGTGCTGCACACTGCCGCCAGAGGTTGGACGCGTCACTTCAGCATCTGCTCACACCCACGGCTCGCAGAGTTCGACTGAGGGCGGAGGGTCGTCGATGTAGAGGGTGACCTCTACGCAGTGACCGCTGGTCTCACCCGGGTTCACCTCCACCGGGCAAGCCGAGGCGGAACCTACGGCCGGTCCGATGGTGATGAACGCGACTGTGAGCAATGCTGGCGCGATGCGACGGGGTCTGGGCCGAAACATGGCTTCCTCTCTCCCAGCAACCCGAGCCGAGCAATAGCCCGGCTGGTGAGATGCTCGCGGCTCTCGGGGCATGGCCGGTCGTGGCGAGTCGGGCCGTGGAAAAGTTCGACCCGTCTACGACTGCGCGTCAAGTCGGCCACAGACGTCTCCCTTCACCACGACCGAGTTGACAGGAGGTCATTACCCGAGCCGAAACGACGTGAGCCGCAGCGAGCGGGACACGACATGTTCCGTATCCAGCGCGCCGAACCGTCGTACGATATCGCCGTCGCGGCGGTTCACGATGCCTCCGAGGTAGTCGAGATCGGTGCCCGGCGGCCACGCGAACGGATTCTTGAGGAGACGTTGAAGTTCGGAGCGAACGGTCCGTCGAGTGTCCCATCGTTCCTCGAAGGTGGCGACGAGTAGGCCGCCGAAGACGGCGAGTGCCGACTGCAATTCCTCGTCTCCGGCTGGACCATGTTGCGCACCGGAGCTGAGCGGGCGATCAGCAAGAGAGGACACGTACTCTCGGATAGACGCCGCAAGAGGCCAACCGCCATCCGGCGAGCCCAGGTTGACGACGACCTCACCTCCAGGCCGCACACATCGTACAAGCTCGCGAATCGCGCCCTGCCAGTCGCGGAGGAGATGAAGCACATTCGTCAGCACGGCGCCGTCTGAGCTGTGATCTGCCAGTGGAAGGCGGTGAAGATCCGCGCGAACCGGCACGGCCCCGGGAAGCATCCGGCCTCGGAGGCTCGCCAACATCTGTTGTGAGATGTCCACGCACCACACCAGAGGGACAGAAGCAACAAGCCGTTCCGTGACGGCGCCAGCGCCCGCACCCGCGTCAATGATCCGTCCACCGCCAAGCCGCCTCGCGAGAAACCCTTCCAACGCGTTCAACACTTCCGGCGGCGCGAGTCGCTGGAGCTCGTGAACGACAACCTCCTCGTCCTTCACGTCGACCTCAATCAGCAGTCATGGGTGCCACTCCACTGGTTCAATCTGCGACGGCCCTTCATTGCATACCGGATCGGGAGTCGTCAATGTCCAGATAGAGCCGGACAGACTGCCGTGCGACAGACACCTTTCACACTCAGGTTTGATCGCATTCAGCGCACCTCCAATCCACGGACCAACTCCGATGGATCGATCTCCAGGCCAGCGGCGAGACGTAGGAGGTTAATTACCGATGGATTGACCTCACAGCGCTCAACATGACCAACGTAGGCACGATGCAGACCGCAACGCTCTCCGAGCGCCTCCTGCGACAAGCCCAAAGCCTCCCGAAACGCGCGCACACGCCTACCAAGTTCGCGATCTAGTTTCGCGTGGGTCATCTCACGCGCTTGAGATCACCCATGCCGTCGACGGAAGCGGCCATCGCACGCAGCGAGCCATCGACTTCATCAGGGGCGGGCCGAGGACGCAGCCATTTTGCTGGGAAACCTTCCAACGTCCCGACTTGGTTCGCGATGTAAGGATGGATTCCGAGCCGCTCTTCGAGTGCGCGTGCGATTTCATTGGCACCCTCGAGGCGCGCTTGGCGCCGCACTCCTGTCGCGTCAATCGAGACCCAGTCCGAGCCGACCACGCCCTCAGTCGTCTCGCGGTCGATCCGGCGCGCCATGAGGCGGTCTAGCCAATCTGGCGGCCCGGTCGGTCGGCTCCTTTCGACGAACTCTCCAAACCCACCCTGGTCGCCAGCCTCCGCTAGCAGGAGGATCGGGTGCGCCGAATGGATGCAGTGCGCATCCAGCGAGATCCGCTGGCGACCGCCTTGAGTGCTGCCCTCGAAAGGGCGCGCTTTCATGAGACCCATCGATGGGTCGGCCAGCCAGAAACGGCCTGCGAGCTCAACGAGCGTTAGCCCATGATTGGCGCCGAAGCGCCGCCGGACGCTGGCGAACCGCGCCGGCGTTGCGCCACCGTCATCGATGAGTGCAATTCCCTTCGCTAGCTGTAGATCCCAAGGACGTTCGTCAGCCGGTCTGGCTGATGGGCGTCTTGTGGCCGAGGGCGCTGTGTGGTCGTCGACAGTTGTAGTACTCGAGCCAGGGGAGCAGGGCGCGTCGTCGTTGCCAGCTG
>JAXDPV010000011.1:0-25480 GCA_034668185.1 Actinomycetota bacterium | reverse complement strand
GGCCTCGACGTGCTCGCCCTCCCGACCCCGCTCCTTCGCCTGCTGGGCGAGGAACTGGCCGAGGGTGGCGTGGTGGCGGGCCCGCTCGGCCTTGGTCAGCGTCTCGTAGGCGACCTCCCGTACGAGCTCGGAACGGAAGACCCACTCGCCGCCGTCGAACGTGAGGATGTCGCGCGCCACCAACTCCTCGACGCTCTGCCACAGGTTGGCGCTCCCGCCGAGGGCGGTGAGGGCCTCCATGCTCCCGAGCCGGCCGACGACGGCGGCGTGGTCGACGACCCGCCGTTCGCCCATCGGCAGCCCGTCGAGCCGGGTCGCCACCAGCGCCCGCAACGTGACCGGCAACTCGCCCGCCCGGCCGCCCGACTGGTGGACCAGGCCGGCCAGCTCTTCGAGGAAGAAGGGGTTGCCGCCGCTGCGGTCGAGCAACGTGTTCGTCAGGGCTGGGCCGGCCGAGCCTTCGAGCAACGTGGCCAGCAACCGCTCGGACGATTCCCGGTCGAGCGGGTCGAGGTGCAGCGTCACCAGGTTGTGGCGGCCGGGCTTCGGCATCCACCGCTCCTCGAGCTCGGGCCTGGTCGTGGCCACCAGCGCGAAGGGCAGGCCGCGCATGAGCTCGGGCAGGCGGTCGACGAGGTCGAGCACGAGCTCGTCGGCCCAATGGAGCTCGGAGATCGACAGCACCAGCGGCTTACGGTGGGCCATGTTGT
This sequence comes from Actinomycetota bacterium, assembly GCA_034668185.1. Classification (GTDB taxonomy): domain Bacteria; phylum Actinomycetota; class Acidimicrobiia; order Acidimicrobiales; family CADCTF01; genus DATLED01. The sequence goes on along the minus strand of JAXDPV010000011.1, from coordinate 24,770 downwards.
GGAGGAGGCCGACGAACGAGCGCACGGCGCCTTCGCGGGCGCGGGTTGGGTCGATGCCGTTGAGCGCGGTGGGCACGCCGAGGAGGTAGCAGAGGCCGTCGGTGACGAGCTGTACGTCGGGGTGGTCGTCGCCCACCTTCAACCCCCACGCCACCTTGCTCCGGGTCTTGCGGCGGGCTTCCTCGGCGGTGTCGTCGATGGCGATACCGAGGGCTTGGCGGACCGCGGCCGCGATCGGCCACCACACGTTGGCCTCGCCGTAGGGCACGCAGCGGCCTTCGAGGACGACGGCCGAATGCTCGGCGGCCGCGCTGGACGCGAGCTCTTCGGCGAGGCGGCTCTTGCCCACGCCAGCGTCGCCCGAGATCACGACCGACTGCGGCCGCCGTCGGTCGAAGGCCATCGACAGCGAGGCGCACAGGATGCCCATCTCGCGGTCGCGTCCGATCAGCGGCGTGCGGGCCCGCTTGGGCCGGTGGCCGGGAGGGGCGAGGGTCTCGACGGCGGCGTAGGTCTCGACCGGCTCGTCGCGGCCGCGGGCCTGCAGCGGCCCCAGCGACTCGTAGCGCACGACGTCGGAGGTCTGGGCGTAGGTGGCTTCGCTGACGAGGATCTGCCCGGGCGCGGCCGCCGTCTGGATGCGGCTGCCGACGTTGATGGTGTCGCCCATGGCGGTGTACTCGCCCCCGGCCCGCAGCGCACCGACCAGCGCCTCGCCGGTGTTGATGCCGACCCTCATGCTGATGGGCACGCCCACCTCGGCGGCGTAGGCGGCCAGCGTCGCCTGCATCTGGAGGCCGGCCCGCACCGCCCGCTCGGCGTCGTCCTCGTGGGCCACGGGCGCCCCGAAGAGCACCACCAGTTGGTCGCCGACGATCTTGTCGATCCGCCCGCCGTGGATGCCGACGTCGGCCACGAGCCGCTGGAAGGCGCCGTCGACGAGGTTCCTCACCTGCTCGGGATCGACGCCCTCGGACAGGCCGGTGAAGCCGACGAGGTCGGCGAAGAGCACGGTGACGACGCGCCGCTCCTCGGTGCGGGTGGCGAGCGCGTGCCCGCACGAGGGGCAGAACCGTGACCCCTCTTCAACCGATGCCCGACACGAGGGGCATTCCACGCCCCGCAGCCTAGGGCTACTTCACGAATATGGCGTTGGGGGGCGAGGCCACGCCCGCCCGGAGGCGCAGCGGGGCCGAGGTGAAGAGGCCTTCGTAGGTCCCGTCGGCGGCGCAGTCGGCGGCCAGGGCGTCGAGATCCCACAGCTCGCCGAGGGGCAGGCCGAGCAGGGGCAGCAGGCGGTGGTGGAGGAAGTCCTTGCGGCTCGCGGGCGGCCACGTCTCGACGGCCGGGTTGTCGGCGGCGATGGCGGCCACGTGGCGATCCCACAACCAGCGGGCGGTGTTCTCGTGGGATTGGATGCCGGGGGCCGCGAGGCGGCCCGCGAGGCCGACCCGTTCGTCGTGGCCGAGGGTGCGGTACCAGGCCAACCAACCGGTGCGGAGGAGGAGGACGTCGCCCTCCCGAAGCTCGGCGCCTTGCCCGGCCAGCGTGGCCTCGATGTCGTCGGGCGTGATGGGATCGGCGGCGTCGGGGGTGACCGTCCGATGGCGGGCGACGTCGGCCAGGACGGCCCGGCCGACGATGCCGCGCTCGGCCCAGTGGTCGACGCCGTGGTCGGCGTCGGCGATGCCGTTGTAGTGGCCGTGCTCGGGGTGGCGGATGTGGCGGAAGCCGTCCCACTGGCTCGAGCTCTGGGTGTTGAAGGCGAGGAGATCGTCGTGGCCGTCGGTGCCGAGCACCTCGTGGGTAGGCGCGGCGCGGCCGAACAGCGGCGGGTCGGGAAGGTCGAGCTCGAGGTTGAGGGCGAAGGCCTTGCCCCGCTTGACGAGGGCCGCCGCCGCGACGACGCGCTCGGGGGTGAGGAGGTTGAGGCAACCGAGCTTGTCGTCGTCGCCCCACACGCCCCAGGAGGATCCTTGGGGCGCGCCCGGCGTGACCGGCAGCTCGTCGTAGCTCGGGAGGTCGGTGGGCACGGCGCTGAAGCTAGCTTCGGCGGCCATGGACCCCCTGGTTGCCCGCAAGACCTGGCGCACGCTGGAGCCGTTGCACGGCCTGATCTACTTCGCTCCCGAGGCCAGCGACGCCTATGTCGCCCTCGGGTTGCAGCCGGGCCAGGGCGGCTACTTCGCCTCGCGGGCGGCGGCCATGGGGGCGGTGCCGGCCGAGGTGGTGATCGCCACCTTCTTCAACTTCTATCCGCCGTTCGTGCGCCGGACGATCCCGTCGGCGTGGTCGATCGCCTCGCCGGCTGCGATCCTGTCGGCCCGGTTGTCGGCCGCTGGGTCTTCGTTGCGGCGTGCGCTTGGCGACCTGGCCTCGACCGTGGAGGTGGAGGAGGCCGCGGTGCTGGCCCGGCGGGCGGCCGAGGCTGCTTGCCAGTGGCCGGAGGGGCGGCCGTTGTTCGCGGCCCACGCGGCCTTGCCGTGGCCCGAGGACGATCCGCTGTTGGTGCTCTGGCACGCGCAGACGTTGCTTCGGGAGTTCCGGGGCGACGGCCACATCGCGGCCATGACGGTCGAGGGGGTGACCGGCGTGGAGGCGTTGATCATCCATGGGGCGACCGGCGACGTGCCTTCGTCGACGTTGCAGTCGAGCCGGTCGTGGCCCGACGACGAGTGGGCCGCGGGCGTCGAGGGCTTGCGGGCGCGCGGGTGGCTCGACGTTGACGGCGGGTTGACTTCGGCGGGGCGTGAGCATCGGCAGTGGGTCGAGGACCGGACCGACGCCTTGGCCGTTGCTGCGTACGAGGCCATCGGCGAGGACGGGTGCGACCGATTGCGGATGCTGTGCCGGCCGTTGTCGAAGACCATCGTCTCCGGCGGGGCCTTCGGCTTCAGGTGATCGTGCCTTCGAAGTCGACGACCGCGCTCGCGTCCCGGTTGGCCCTGAGGTAGTTCGCCACCTCGAGGTGGGCGGGGTCGTGCTGGTAGGCGTCGAGGCCGTCGAGGTCGTCGAACGTGGTGATGAGCACGAAGTCGTGCGAGTTGGGCGTGTCGACCACGTTGACGCCGACGACGAGGCTGCGCAGTGAGTCGACCTTGCCGACCATGCCTTCGAGGAGCGCCTTGCAGTGGGCGATGTGCTCGGGGCTGCCGTCTTTCATCTTGAGGGTGATGACGTGGGTGATCATTCGTCTTCCTCGAGCCAGTCGTCGACCAGGCGACGGGAGATGGACAGGGGCGGTGGGAGGCCGACGGCGCCGTGGCCGACTTCGTCCCTGGTGTACCACTCGGCGTCGGCGAGCTCCTCCGGATCGGGGTCGAGCTCGTCGGTCGTGGCCCGGGCGGTGAAGCCGAGCATGACCGACGCCGGGAAGGGCCACGGTTGCGACGAGTGGTAGTCGATGCCCTCGGGGTCGACGTCGATGCCGGCCTCCTCCTTGATCTCTCTGGCGACGGCGTCTTCGAGGCTTTCGCCGGGCTCGACGAAGCCGGCGAGGACGGAGGCGAAGCCCCTCGGCCATGCGGGGTTGCGGCCGAGGAGTATGCGGTTTCCGTCGTCGGGGCTGGTGACGGCCACGATGATGGCCGGGTCGGTGCGGGGGAAGTGCTCGCGGTTGCAGTTGGTGTCGGTGCACCTTCGGCGGTGGCCCGACCAATCTTGTTGGGTGGGCGCGCCGCATCGTCCGCAGAACTGGTGGGTGGCGTGCCACGTGGCCAGGCCGGTGGCCATGGCCAGGAGGTTGCCTTCGAGGGGCGGGAGGAGGGCGGCGACCTCTCGCAGGCCGGTGAGCCTTCCTCGGTCGTCTTGCCAGGCATCGGTGGCGACGGTGGTGGCGAAGTAGACGACGCCGTCGTCCAGCGATTGGCCGAGGAGCCACGTGTCTTCTTCGGCGTGGTCGTGGTCGACGTAGACGAGGGCGCCGTCGTCGAGGCAGACCTGGCCGCCGACGATCGGGATCGTGCGCACTTCCTTGGCCGTGCTCCTCAGGTGGTCGGCCAGTCGCTCCGGGTCCTTGCGCAGGAGGCCGAGGCGGTCGAGGCCTTGGGTGCTCAGCGGGTTCGGCGTTCGGCGGCGGCGGCTGGCCATGGCGACAGTCTTGCCACCTAGGCTCGGCCCGTGACGACGACGGCTCCCTACGGTTCGTGGCGCTCGCCCATCACGGCGGCGTTGCTGGTCGAGCAGGCGGTGGGCTTGTCCCAGGTCGTGGTCGACGGCGCCGACGTCTACTGGAACGAGTCCCGGCCTTCCGAGGGCGGCCGCATGGTCATCGTCCGCTCGCCCGGTGTCGACGTGTTGCCCGCCGGTTTCTCGGCTCGCACCTTGGTCCACGAGTACGGCGGCCAGTCCTACGCGGTGCGGGACGGCGTGATCTGGTTCTCGAACTTCGCCGACCAACGGTTGTATCGCTTGGAGCCGGGGGGCGATCCGGTGGCGATCACCGACGAGCCCGGCGCTCGCTACGCCGACCCGGTGGTGTCGCCCGACGGCGACTGGATCGTGTGCGTGCGGGAACGCCACGGCGTGCCCGGCGCTTCTGAAGCGGTCAACGACATCGTGCGGATCCCCTCGGGCGGCGGCTCGGTGGAGGTCGTGGCCGAGGGCCACGACTTCTTCGCCGCTCCCCGCATCTCGCCCGACGGCCGCTCGATCGCCTGGCTGTCGTGGGACCACCCCAACATGCCGTGGGACGGCACCGATCTCTGGGTCGACGGCACCTCGGTCGCCGGCGGTACCGACGAGTCGATCTCGCAACCAAAATGGTCGCCCGCCAACCGCCTCCACTTCACCTCCGACCGCACCGGCTGGTGGAACCTCTACACCGCCGAGCTGTCACACCCCCGTGATAAACCCCCACCCCGGGGGGGCGCCCGCGAAGGTCGCGACTTCTGCGCGCTCGCAAATATGGAGGCCGAGTTCGGCGGGCCCGACTGGGTCTTCGGCCAGTCGACCTACGCCTTCGTCGACGACGGTGGCGACGGCACGCTGGTGGCGGTGTGGTCGTCGGCCGGCGGCGCACGCATGGGCGTCGTGCGTGACGGCGGCGTCGAGCCCATCGACGTCCCCTTCACCAGCATCTCGTCGGTCCAGGCGGTCGAGGGCGGCGTCGTCGCCATCGCCGGCTCGGCCACGTCGGCCGCCGCCGTCGTCCGCATCGCGGTGCCGTCGTCGGGCGAGGTCGAGGTCGAGGTGTTGAAGCGCTCCCGCTCGGCCACCGTCGACCCGGCCTACCTCTCGGTCCCCCAAGCGATCGAGTTCCCCACGACCGGCGGGCTCACCGCCCATGCCCTCTTCTACCCGCCCCGCAACGGCGACTTCGCCGCCCCCGCCGGGGAGCGGCCGCCGCTGATCGTGATGAGCCATGGCGGCCCGACCTCGGCCACGTCGTCGTTGCTCAACCTCTCGCTTCAGTTCTGGACGAGCCGGGGGTTCGCCGTGGTCGACGTGAACTACGGCGGCTCGACCGGCTACGGGCGGGCGTACCGCCAGCGACTGCGGGGCGCATGGGGCGTGGTCGACGTCGACGATTGCGTCAACGCCGCCCGGTGGTTGGCGGGGGAGGGCCTGGTCGACGGCGACCGCATGGTCATCAGGGGCGGTTCGGCCGGCGGGTACACGACGCTGGCCGCCCTCGCCTTCCGGCGTGACGTGTTCGCCGCCGGCGCCTCGCACTACGGCGTGGCCAACCTCGAGGTGCTGGCCCTCGACACCCACAAGTTCGAGAGCCGCTACCTCGACGGATTGATCGGCCCGTACCCGGCGGCCCGTGACATGTACGTCGAGCGGTCGCCGATCCATCACACCGACTTGCTCGACCGGCCGATGATTCTGTTCCAGGGCCTCGACGACAAGGTCGTGCCGCCGGAGCAGGCCGAGATGATGGCCTCCGCGCTGGCGGAGCGGGGCGTGCCTTTCGCTTACGTGGCCTTCGAGGGCGAGCAGCACGGCTTCCGTTCGGCGGCGACGATCGTGCGGGTGGCCGAGGCCGAGCTGTGGTTCTACGGGCGGGTGTTGGGGTTCGGTCCTGCCGACGAGATCGAGCCGGTCCGGATCGAGAACGAGGAGGCGTTGCGGCCATGAAGCTCGGCGTCGGCATCTTCCCGACGGACTTGTCCATCTCGCCGGTTACGTTGGCGAAGGCGGCCGAGGACCGTGGGTTCGAGTCCTTCTGGGTGCCCGAGCACAGCCACATCCCGTTGTCGGAGACGGCGTTCCCCGGCGGGCGGGAGGTCGGCGAGATGTACAAGCGCTCGCTCGACCCGTTCGTGGTGCTGGCCGCGGTGGCGGCGGTGACGTCGTCGATCCGTATCGGCACCGGCATCTGCCTGGTGGTGCAGCGCGACCCGATCATCACCGCCAAGGAGGTCGCCTCGATCGACGTGTTGTCGGGCGGCCGCTTCATGTTCGGCGTCGGCGGCGGCTGGAACCGGGCCGAGATGGCCGACCACGGCACCGACCCTTCCACCCGGTTCGCCCTCATGGCCGAGCGCATCGCCGCCATGAAGGCGATCTGGACGTCGGACACGCCCTCGTACCACGGCCGTTTCGTTTCCTTCGACCCGATGTACTGCTGGCCCAAGCCGGTGCAGTCGCCCCACCCGCCGGTGTTGGTTGGCGGCAACGGCCCCCGCACCCTCGAGCGGGTCGTCGAATACGGCGACGAGTGGATGCCCAACGCCTTCGGTGCCTCCGCCTTCGCCGACCGCATCGCCTCGCTCCAATCGCTCGCCTCCGCCGCCGGCCGTGCGCCCATCCCCGTCTCCGCCTTCGGCTGCCGCCCCGACCCCGCCGCCGTCGCCCGCTACGCCGACATCGGCGTCACCCGCTGCACCTTCTGGATGCCAAGCGACGGCGCCGACGTGGTACTGCCGATGCTCGACGACTTGGCCGAGAAGATGGGCGCCTGGTTGACGTAGCACGCCGTGCTACGCTCGGGTTCGATGAGCCGGGAGATCACCCAACGCGAGCTGCGCAACGAGAGCGGCGACATCATGCGGCGCCTCGACGAGGGCGAAACCTTCGTCGTCACTCGCAATGGTGTCCCGGTCGGCGAGCTCATGCCCCTCCGACGCCACCGCTTCGTTCCCGCCGAAACCGTGGTGGCCCTCTTCCGGGCGGCCCCCAGCATCGACTACAAGCGCTTCCGGGTCGACCTCGATGCGGCCGCGAGCCAAGATCCGATGCCGCGTGGCTGACGCCAAGCGTGCCCCGCGCGGCCTGCTCGACACCTCGGTCGTCATCGACCTCGACCACATCGACACGAAGCAGCTCCCGCTCGAAGCCGCCGTGAGTGCCGTCACCATGGCCGAGTTGGCCGCTGGGCCCCACGCCACCACCGATGCGGCCGAGCGCGCCCGCCGGCAGGATCGGCTGCAGCGGGCGGAGGCTGCGTTCGACCCCTTGCCGTTCGACGGCGAAGCCGCCCGGGCCTATGGCCGAGTGTTCGCTGCCGTCACATCCTCCGGGCGCAAAGCCCGCGGCGCTCGAGCCGTCGACCTGCTCATTGCCGCCACCGCCCTGGCCGCCGAACTGCCGCTCTACACCCGCAACGGCGACGACTTCCGGGCGTTGGGCAAGCTGGTCGACGTCATCGTGGTGTAGCCAGTAGTCCTTACAGGACGGAATAAGAACTCTTCCCCTGTCGCGCACCGGGAGCAGTTGTCAGCCTGTCCGCACGGCACAGCAAAGCCACGGGAGGCGGTTGCATCGGCAACACACCAACCACTCGTGCGCTCGCCACAAGACAGTCGGGGACCACAGATTGGCCAACAGGCAGCTCTTATTTGGCTGAGCTTCCTGTAGGGGAACACAGATCCGGTCGCTCATGCGGGGAGAGCCGGTCGACGGCGGCGAACCCGAGAGACGCTCGTCATGGCTCGCCGAGGCTGTTGACAATGTTGAGCGCATCGCGCATCATTTCGACCTGGCGTCTCCGTAGGCCCAATGCCTTCTCAAGCCGCTTACCACCAGGAGGTGGCAGCGGCTCGTCCGACAGTCTCCGGATGCCGATATACCTAAGCAACGAACCACCGATCGACGTTGTGAGGGCAAACGCCCTCGCCAGTCGATCAACGAGATCGCTATTCATAACCTCTGCGAGCCAGTCTGCCTCGTCGGCAGAGGTGCACCGGATGACATGGAGCTTGTGATCCGGGAGAACTAGCGACGAGTGAACTGCAGCAGCGATGACTTGCTGGCTGATCTCGCGAAACACTACCTTGTGCTCCGCGAGCGCAGCCTGGGTTACCGAGTAGAGCCCGAGCCAGTCCTCCCCGGTTGGATCGAATCCACGGAACGGCCTCCGGGAGCGAAGTATCTCCTCAAACTCCTTAGCAAAGGCGTAGGCGTCGGGGAAGCGTGCCGAGGCCACGCCGTCTGGCATGGGCCTGCTCACGTTCTGCTCGTCGTGGAAGAACAGGAGCCCGAGCGCCGGTTGGGCTCCCTCACGGTGCACGTCCTCTCCCCTGAGCAACAACCGAGTGGCCCGCTCCTCGACCCACCGCTCGATGATCGGCACCTCACGATTTCGGCCGGCGGAGGCGACGTTGCGGACGCGGACCTTGGTGCCGCGCCGTTCGAGCACCTCGAGGAAGAACACACCGTTCGCACCGCGCGTGTTGACACCCTCGCGAACCTGTTGCAAGTACCACGACGCGCGCCTGAGGTCGCGGCTCGCAACGAGGCCTTCCTCTGGGAGTACGATCATCGGCGAGGCAATATCCCGAACACTCACGGGCTCGCCGCGCATCTCCAGTCGTCCCGTCATTCGAAGCACCGCATCAAGTCCGAGAGACGTGGGGATTGAGCGCGGCTGCCCAGCGAGCTTCGACCACTCAACAACGGGAACGGGGAAGGTATCGCCGTCCTCCTTCGCCGCGATCATCAGCGCGGTTTGATTAGCTGCATGGTCGAACACCGCGAGCCTCGACAAGTCCTCAACATGGCACAGCCGGTACGTGCCTCCAGGAAGGCGGCGGCGACGGAACCCCCGTCCTGCCAACTCCGACTTGAATACCGTCGCAGTGATGACGAATCCGAGTCGCCCGCCGTTGCGGAGAAGCTTGTCCATCGACCGGGCCACGAACAACATGGCCAGGTCGAGACGCACCTGCGCCGAAGCCTGTCGACGGTCAAGTGGCGCGTCAGGACGAAGGCCGTAGGCAAGCCATTGAGCGTCGTTGGCCCGCCGGTAGCTCTCGGGCAGCGTTTCCCACGACACCCATGGGGGATTGCCGACGACGATATCGAAAGACCCCTGCAGCATCGGTGCGAACGCGTTCCCAAGAATCTGCCACCACATGCCGTTGCGGTCAAGCTCGTGGAGTTGCCGGATCTTCTCGTAGAGCACTCCGAGCCGCTCTACGACGGCATTGTCATCGCAGGGTGGTGGAAGCACGCGTGCAAGCTCACGTTCGACGTCTTCGCGAGACGACTGGTCGGCGAGGGCGGCGGCGACCACCGCGCCGACCGTCATCAGCTCGCCTTCGTCGACCACGACCGCTGGTAGTTCCCACGGCCCTTCGCTCGAGTCAAATACGAAGACGTCGCCTTCGAGAAGGTCGCCACGCCTCGGCGGAGACACCGCGTCGGCCATGAAAATGGGAATGACGATCGGCTTGGTCGCCACCTTCAGCAGGGGTGCCAGTGCAAGCAGGTAGTTCACCTTCGCCGCCTGCACGGCGAGCGGCGAGACGTCGAAGCCGACGACGTTGCGGAGGATGAGTTCCAAGGTCCGTTCTCGGGCGTCGACCGGGGCGGCAGACACCTGGCGGTTGACGACGTCGACCAGAAAGGTGCCGGACCCGCATGCCGGGTCCACAACGCGGGTCTCGGGCCCGAGGTGATACGGCGTCGGGACGCTGAGAACCAGGTCGACGACACGCTCAGCAAGCCAGTCGGGCGTGTAGTACTCCCCGAGTCGGTGTCGGATCGAGCGCGGGAGAAGCCGCTGATACAGGTCCTTCAACACGTCGCGGACCGCGAGCGGCGTGACCTCCACAATCTCAGCTGAGTATTCCTCGGCGAGCGCGGTCGTGAGCAATAACGCATCTGCCATGGCTTCGCTCCGCTCATGGACGTACCAAGACAACACTCCCGGCTCGATGACATTGAGCGCACCCGTGATGTGGGTGAGCGTTCCACTTTCGAGGGCCTCGAAGGCGGTGAAAACGTCCTCGGCGGCCCCGAGCTGCTTTACCAACACGTGGCCGGTCGCACCTTCGAGGATGATGAGCGCGACAAGCTTGGCGACGAGGCTGAAGTAGGTCTGCAGAGCAAAGAGGACGTGAGCCGCCTCCTCAGGTGTCGGCGGGACGCCAAGCTCCTCGCAGATCACTCGCCAGTCGGCCAGATCGGTCGTCGAGAATGGCCCGGAAGCAATCCCGAGGTCATGGCTCCATTGTCGGAACATCGTCTCGGCGCGACCAGAGCCCGACGCGGCAGCCCTGAACAGCAGCGGCACCAGCCGGCGTGCGGAGTCGCTCGCTCGGCCGAAGTCTTGGTCGAGGTTGTCGGCCGTCAGGCCGCGGCCGGTCGCAAGTGAACCGAGTGTGTCAACGAGGGCTTGGAGCACTTCGGCGTCGACGCTGCGAGGACGGGTCTCGTGCCACTCGCCGCGCTCCCACGTGATGTAGACGATCCAGTTGCCGTCGAAGGCGCACCCTGCCAGCCTTTCCAGCGGAAGGCTGTCGCGGTCACTCACTCCGCGCAGATACTGCTTCACCTGAGTCACTGCGTGGCGAGTCGCCGAGTGGATCAGTGAAGGTCGCAGCGAACCAGGCGGCTCGAACTCGATGACGAAGCGGTTGTAGATCGCGTCGGCACGCCCGTAGCTGGCCAGGGGCGCGTCAAGCGACTCGGCGTCCGCCGGGGCAGGCACCAACAGGGAAGCCTCGTCGTGCGCCGCAGACCGGTAGCCGCCGCTGAACAGGAGCGACGCCAGGACCGGCTGGACCGCCTCTCGCAGGATGGCCTCGGGTCGACCGGAACCTACGGCGTCGCGACAACCGCGCTCGACGGCGTCCTGCAGGAGGCCGATCCCCCCGGTCACGACCGAGCGGGGAAATCGTTGTCCGCGAGGAATGCGTCGAAGTCGGTGTAGACCGACAGGAAGACCGGAGCGCCCGTGAACGAGAGCGGTGACACCGGGCCGCTCAGCATGAACGGGTACTCCGATGGCTTCACCGCTGCAGGGTCAACGAACGAGCGGTACAACTCGACCGCCGCCGGGTCACCGATCGTCTCGCGCAGCCGCGTCAACTCGGTTCCCGACGTCAATCCGTAGCCGAAGGCTCGCACTCGGAGCTGGTCGAAGATGCCCCGCCGCAGCGAGGTGATTTCCTGGGTGATAAACATCCAGCCGAGGCCGTACTTCCGCGTTGTGCGCACGTAGTCGACCAACCGGTACGCAAGCGCCTCCGATTCGTCGTCCTCGGGAGCTTGGGAGGCGAATCGATGGGCCTCATCAAACACGACCAGGACGTTCAGGCTGTTCCCCTGCTGGTACTGGCGTTCGGCCCGGCGGTTCAGCTCGCCGCACACCAGCCTGAGGATTCGCGCCTTGACCGCAGAGGACCCGAGGAGATCCTCGGCATAGCCAGCACCCGAGAAGTCGATGATCGTCAGCGGCCGCACCCCACCGGAGGACGCGAACACGTTCTCAAGCACTGTCGAGATCGGGGTACGGTGCCCGCCCTGGGGGTTGCGGGCAGTGAACAACGAGTGCACCGGCAGAAAGATCTCGAGCGCCATGCGGAACTGGGTCACGTCGGTGGTGATCGAGGTGAGCATTGAGGCCAGGCGAGCCCGCGCCTGTTGTGACGCATAGATGCGGGTCAGCGCCTGCACGTCGTTGAGCAGGGCAGTCAAGACCTGGCGCAGCACGTCGTCGGCGGCGTGGTTGTCCCAGTCGGTGATGCCCGCCATTAGTCGGTGGAACTCGGCAACTGCCGACTCTCGGTTCTCCTCGCCCTTCAACGTCAGCATGTCGCGAAAGAACCGCGTGAGTCCCAGCAGTTCCGAGAGGAGGGGCGCGTTCTTGCCGAGCCGCAGGTCACGGGTGATCGAAAACGTCTGCACCGTGCGGCCGAGCGACTCCGCCCACTCCTGCAGTGAGAAGGGGAGACCCTCCTCGCTCGTGAACTGACCTTGTGGGTCGATGACGAACACGCCCATCTCGGGGTGGCGCAGCTGGGCTGCAATAAGGTATGACGCCAGCGCCGACTTGCCGCTGCCGGTCATGCCGAATACGCCGGTGTGATACGCCTCGCCGGCGCCGCCCTGGTCACTGCGCGCGAAGTGGCGGATTGTCAGGGGAAGCCGCACGTCGCTGCGGTAGATCAGCCCGAGGTAGGTGATCTCGTTGGCATGGCGGCGCAAGAGGCTCTTCAAGAAGTCGTCGGTCACGCGCGAGACTGCCGCGCCGGTCGTCGGCGACATGCTGAGCGAACCCGCGCTCTCGATCGGTGGTTCACCGGCAGCCGGGTCAGGTTCACCCGCGAGGTAGGCCGCCTGGATGAGCACCTCGGCGGTGCGGACGTCGCCGACGCCGCTGAGGTGCGGCAGGCTGCCGTGCATCTTCAGCACGCCGCGCATGTTCGGGTCCTCGTGCCAACGGTTGACGGTCTTGATCTCGGTGACGGTGCCCAGCGCGATGAGCGTCTTGTCCTCCAGCGGGTGCTTCAGGTAGACGAGTTGCCCGTGCAGCGGCGCGCCGGTCGCCAGCTCCAAGATGTCGACGGTGACGCTGCTCGTCGTGCTCGGTGAGCCAACGATGCCGATCTCCTCGGACACGTCAGACTCCTTCCGTCCGATAAGAGTGGATCAAGAACTCCGACAGCTCGGGGCGCCCCAAGCTGCTCAGCGCCAGCTGCACCGCGGCTTGCAGGGCACTCAGACCGAGCCCGACAGACTTTGCCATGACGTCGGCGAGGTACTGCGGGTAGGGCTCTCGGACGAACGGGCCGGTGATCTGGCCGGCCACCGTCGAGCACAAGACGTCGATGTAATCATCAGGAAGTTGACTTTTGAGCTCCATGCGAAAAGCGGGAGACAACTCGTCCGGCTTGAAGTAGGTGAATAGCAGGTCGCGCTGCTTGAGCGGTGCGATGGCCTCGGTCAGCCCGGCCCCGAGGTCTTCATCGCCGACCAGCGCGTTGAAGTGCAGCGCCGACCACGGTTCCTGGGGAACGCGTTGGGGCGTGACGTACTCCCCGGGGTCGAGCAACAGCGTCAGCAGGTGCTTGTCGTCGCCCGGGATCTGCTCGCCCCGCAGTGTCTGGAGCGTTTCGGTGATCACACGCGACGAGTCGTACTTCGGCATGGCGACGATTGTGTGGCTCCGGCAGATCTCGTGCAGGGCCGGGATGGTGTGAAGCCGGTCCCAGACCCGCCGGGCCTCGGCCCGCACGTCGCCGGAATAGGACGTGAGCGCCGAGTTGAGCTGGATGACGAGGGTCAGGTGTGAGCCATCGAGGATGCGCACCTCGTGGGGCGCGTCGGCCAGGATCGTCAGCTCCTGGGCGATCATGACGCCCCGACACAACCGCTCGTTGTCCAGGTCGTGAGGATCGGCTCGGGCCCACCACTGGTACTGCGTCGATTCCCACGCAGTCGTCCCCTCGGCAAGGCCCTCGACCCCGACGGCGACGCTCAGTAGCATGTCCACCGCCGCGGTGCGTTCGACCGCGAAGCCGCCATCGACGCCGCAGATCGTGCCCGCCTCAACTTCGCGGAAGCGTTGGATCAGTCCGGCGTCGTCGAGCGTCCGGCGGAGCTGCTCCCGGTGTTCGATGGCCGGCGACAGCATCGCCTCGACCCGATCAACCATCTCGCCCGCCTCCGCCAAGAGGTCGTTGAGGAGGTCCTCGGGGAGCCGCGCGTATCCCTCGTAGCTCCCAGGCACTAGCCGTCATCCTCAATGGCAGGGGGCGCGCCCCACAAACGCAGGCTCGATGGGTCGAACGTTTTGTACCGGCCATCCCGCTCGGCCCGAGGCAACATCCAGCGGGTGCGATAGAAGTCGCCCAGTTCGCCAGCCGATGTGTGGTGCCAGCGGGCCGACTTGGCGTCTCCGCGCAGGATGGAGCGGGCGTTGGCAGCGAGCGGCACCACGAAGACCTCACGCTCCAGGCCGTGGTAGAGCCAGTCGCCGGACAGACCCAATGCGATGAGCGTCTTGCGGATCACCTCGCGGCGGCTCCGAAAGCCCGCTCCCCACCGCTCCTGTTTCGCGGTTGGCGTGCAGTTGGCCTCGGCGAATCGCCGGATATCGGCGTATAGGCCGTTGGAGAAGTGGAATTCGCCTGATCCCCGCGTAAAGCCGACGCTCTCGAAGACGGTGCGGCCCTCGTGGCGCAAACGGTTGTAGATCGAGCTGCGGCCGAGGGCAGAGGTCGTCGTGACGAGAGCAAGACGCGACCGCAGGTCTCGCTGGTTGATCACGGACGACGACCTGCCATACTTCCTTGCGAAGGCGGCTCGGACCTCGTCGGAGCCGACAAGAAGCGCGACGAGCTTGCCACCGAGCAGGTAAGAGTACGGCGGAACGGCCCCAAGCACGAACGCATCCATCACGTTGTGGAGGCCGGCGCGGCATTGGTCGCGGGACCAGCCGATCCATGCGTCACGAGGCCGAAGGGCGAAGACCGGATCACCCAGGCCGACGAGGCCGACGAGTTTGTCGTTGGCCTCATCGACAACGAGGAACCGCAGACGGCGGCCGTAGCCTGCCGACGTGGGGATACTCCACTGCAGGCGGGCGAACCGGAAAAGAAGTTCCTCATCGGTCTTGGCGCCGACTTCGACAAGCTTGGGCGAGAACTTCTGGGGGTCAACCTCGACACCGCGTGCGAAGCGATCGAGAAGGTGATCTTGGTGGCGACGGAGACCGGCCTCGGCTTTGGACAGCGCAAGTTGCACCGCTGGGAGGTTCTTCTTGCGCATCTCGTCTTTGTCGATGAACTCGGGCGGGATGAGCGCCCCACGCTTTCGCGTGAATCCCTGGGCTTCGAGCGACTCGATGATTCGACTGCGCATTGCCCGGCGGCTGAGGACCTTGGAGGGCCGGGCCGCCTTGCTGGACGACCGCTCGGTCTCGGACGCGATCCGTGTGAAGAGCGCCCCGACGTCGGTGCCCGGGCTCTGAGCGCTTCGGCTTGCTGAACGTCCCGCCTGACCGCTCACGTCGCCTGCTGTCATAGTGTCGAAGAACTTAGACTACGTGCCTCCGGAGCGTGCGGAAAGGACGACCCCGGAGGCGAGAGGTGACGAGTGGGCAGACGCGTCGATACTGACGATCTGATTGACGCCCGCGAGGTGGCGGCCATCCTCGGGCTAGAGCAACCCAATAGCGTGACGACCTACCTTCGCCGGTTATGCCGACATGCCTCGGCCCGCTATCGAGAAAGCGGGAGGTCGGCTTCGGCTCTGGCTGCGGCCGGAGGTCGAGCAGTGGAACCGTCAACGGCAAAAGGTGGGCCGCGCGAGGAACGCGGGCTGAGACCGTCCTCACCTCTCGACGAGCCACGCTGGGTCGCGCGGTGGAGGTAGCGAGTCGAGGTGAAGGCGGTGGAGGTGGAGTTCGCTAAGGCCGAGCAACGCGCGAGAGTGGTACTTCGCCGGCTTCGAGCGGGGCACCATGACCGAGGCCCCGTGCGGCGAGCGTCTTGACGCCATCGCCGACTGCATCGTGGAACTGCGCGCGCGTCGCGACGAACTGCAAATGCTGCTCGAAAGCCCTGCGCCGGAGCCGCCGTCGGACGAAACTGTCGCCGCGCCGCGCGAGCAGGTCGAGCATCTGATGCGAAACCCCCGGAGCCGGAGCGCGAGGCGATCATGCAAGCGTTGGTCGAGGAGATCCGCGTCGTCAGCCGTGACGAGCTCGTCCCCGACCTACCGCGTTCCCGACGACGACACGGCCGGGACGGTTCTTATGCCGGATGGGTGAGTGGGGGTGGCCGGACTCGAACCGGCGACGCCGGACTTAAAAGGACCGCGCTCTAACCAACTGAGCTACACCCCCGGGTGTCGGGCAACACGCTACGGCGACAAGCAAGGACGGCCCAAGTCAGTCCTCGTTGACGATCAACACGTCGAGCCGGTTGCCGAACGCCTGCTGCAAGCGTTGGGCGTCGCCGAGGAGGGCGGCGCCGGCCGGCGAGCCGAGGGCAGCATTCATCTCGTCGGCGGAGGACCAGGTCAGGTCGGCGACCCGGGCGTAGGGACCGGCGGTGGTGCCGAAGAAGGTCGAGGACACAGAAGGCATGGCCTGGGCCAGGCCGACGTGGGTGGCGAGGTAGTCAGCGTTGAAGCCGTCCGAGTCGTCGGCGGCCGTCCAAAGGGCGATGAGCTTGGGCATGACGACGAACCCTAGGCCCACGCCAAGGTGGATCGCCCGCCCACCCTGGGTAGCCTGACACCCATGGACGCCGACCAGGCCCGCAAGCGACTAGCCGACGAACAGGAACGCCTCCGGGGCATCAAAGAGGAGCTCGGCGACGTCAGGGGCGAGTCCGAGGAGGAGTCGCTGCAGGAGCTCTCGTCGTACGACCAGCACCCCGCCGACGTCGCCACCGAGACCTTCGAACGGGAGAAGGACCTGAGCATCCTCGACCAGGTCGAGGGCGAGCTGGCCGACGTCGAGTACGCCCTCCAACGACTCGACGCCGGCACCTACGGCACTTGCGAAGCGTGCGGCAAGCCCATCGGCGACGAGCGCCTCGAAGCCATGCCCGCGGCCCGCTTCTGCCTCAACGACCAAGCCCAGGCCGAGCGGGAACACCTGGCCAACGAGCCCGCCGAAGTCGAGGTCGACTAGCCGTCGATGGCGACCAAGAAGACGAAGATCGCACTAGCGGCGGCGACGGCAGCAACCGCGACCGCGGCAACAGCAGTCGTGGCCAAGAAGGCACTCGGCGATCAGGACACGAGAAGAAGCCTCGAACGCAGGCTCAAGATCCTCCGCCTCACGACGAGAAGAGGCTTCCACTTCGCCGTCAACAAGGTCAGGGGAACGAGGGCCACCGAAGAAAAACGAAAGCAGCTCGACGAGCAGTTCGCCATCAAGTCGGCCCAGGACGTGGCCCAGGTCCTCGGCGGCATGAAGGGCGCCATCATGAAGGCCGGCCAGATGCTGAGCTTCATCGCCGAAGGCCTCCCGCCCGAAGCCCAGCAAGCCCTCGCCACCCTCCAGCAAGACGTCCCCCCGATGAGCCCGAGCCTGGCCGCCCAGGTCATCAAGCAGGAGCTCGGCGACGACCCGGAACGCATCTTCCTCGAGTGGAACCCGATCCCCCTCGGCGCCGCGAGCATCGGCCAGGTCCACAAGGCCACCACCAAGCAAGGCCAGACGGTGGCCGTCAAGGTGCAATACCCCGGCGTCGACAAGGCCATCAAAGACGACCTCGACAACGCCGAGATGCTCTACGGCCTCTTCGCCAGCTTCGCCCTGAAGAACCTCGACGTGAAGGCGCTCGTCGACGAGCTCAGGGCCCGCATGGCCGACGAGCTCGACTACCGGCTCGAGGCCAAGCTCCAGACCGAGTTCGCCGATCGCTACGACGGCCACCCCTTCATCCACGTGCCCAAGGTCGTCGACGAGCTCAGCACGCAACGGGTGCTGACGAGCGAGTGGGTCGACGGTATGCGCTTCGACGACTTCGCCACCACCGCCGACGAGGACACCAGGCAGAAGGCCGCCGAGGTCATGTTCCGCTTCGCCCAGGGTGCGATCCAGCACCACCACGTCTTCAACGGCGACCCCCACCCCGGCAACTACATCCTGCACGCCGACGGCACCGTCACCTTCCTCGACTTCGGCCTGGTGAAGCGGTGGGGCCCGGGCGAGCTCGAGTCGCTCACCGACGTCCTCGACCGCATCCTCGAACGAGACGTCGACGGCGCCATCCAAGCCGCCATCGACGCCGGCTTCCTCCCGAAGGACCACGGCCTCGACCCGGCCCACGTCTTCGACTACGTCAGCTCCCCCTACGAACCGTTCATGGTCGACGAGTTCACCTACACGAGGGACTGGACGAGCAAGGCGCTGCAGAAGGTCGTCGACATGCAGGGCAACTTCGGCGACGTCATCAAGATCCTCAACATGCCGCCGTCCTACGTCATCCTCGACCGGGTGGTGTGGGGGATGAGCGCGCTGCTCGGGAGGCTCGGCGCCACCAACAACTGGCGGGGCCTGCTGGCCGAGTACCGCAAGGGCGATCCGCCCGTCACCGAGCTCGGCAAGATCGAGGCCGACTGGCGCCTCACCAGAGCGTCGGCTGGAACGGCGGGGTAGAGGGCTCGTCGTCCCAGCCCTTGGCGATGAGGAAGCCGCGGGCCCGCTCGGTCCTCGGGAACCGGTTCACCAGGGCCCAGAAGTCGGCGTCGTGGCCGTCGACGACCAGGTGGGCCAGCTCGTGGACGATCACGTAGTCGACGACCCACGAAGGGAACCCGGCCAGCCGGGTCGACAGGCGGATGGTGCGGTCGGCGGGGGTGCAGGAACCCCAACGCCACTCCTGGTTGTCGACCCATCGGATCGACGAGGGCTGCGGCAGCCCGTGGCGCACGCCGAGCACCTCGGCCCTGGCGGCCAGGTCGATGGGCTCGGTCGCGGCCTTGCGTTCGAAGCGGCCGACCATCTCGGCCACCCACTTGGCCTCCTCGGCCTTGGTCATGCGGGCGGGGATCGAGACCTGCACGACCCCGTTGACCAACCGGGCCTGCACGGTCTTGCGCCGCTTGGCGCTCCTGATCACCTCGACCTGCATCAGCTCCTGACGGTAACCGCCCGGTCGGCCCAAGCGAGGTAACCCGAGATCGTGACGAAGGCGGCGAGCCACAAGGCGACGAACCCGACGGGCAGCGCGGCCGACAGCGACGTGCCCCGCACCATCGCCGACGAGGCCAGCGCGCTGGCGAAGGCCACGTGGATCGTCACGAGCAGACCGAGCACCATCCGGAACCGTTGCATGTCCGATTCGTCGGCACGCCCGGGACTCGTCTGTAGCCGCTACTCCGTGCCGGGGGATGTTGCCAGCGAGGGCTCGACCGGGAAGTAGGGCTCGCCCGCCGTGAGCTGATCGCCGTCCACCTCGAACCAGCGGCCGCCGAGGTTGGGGGTCGACGGCGGGGGCTTGGCCTCGAGGTGGCGTTCGATCGAGCGGATCACGCCGCCGTGGCTCACGACCAGGGTGGGCTCCGCCGACCGGGCTCCGATGCGGCGCAGCGCCGGCAAAGCCCGGGCCCAGAGGGCTTCGTCGTCCTCGCCGTCGGGGACCCGTAAGAGTCGGCCGGTGTCGGGGTCGAAGCACTCGGGCCAGGTCGAGCGGATGTCGTCCATCGTCCTGCCGGTGAAGGGGCCGACGTTGCGCTCGCGGAGGTCGGGGTCGGTCTCGACGGCGCCGAGGCCGAGGGCGTCGGCGATGATGGTCGCCGTCCGGTGGGCCCGCTCCAGCGACGACGAGTACGCCTTGGCCAGCCCGAGGCCGGCGAGGTGGGCGGCGGCGTCGGCGGCTTGCTGTTCGCCCAACGGAGAAAGGGGGACGTCGGCCCAACCCTGCCAGCGCCCCTCGGCGTTCCACGTCGACTGGCCGTGGCGGAGGAGGAGCAGCCTGGTCACGGCCCGGCAGTCTCGCGTAGCTTCGGCCCATGGCCCTGCCGATCGAGAAGCTCGGGACGACGTACGCCGAGCGCACCGCCACCATCGACCCCGACCGGGCGAAGGCGTATGCCGCCGCCACCAACGACGACAACCCGGCGTACTCGTCGGGCAAGTTCGCCCCGCCGGTGTTCGGCGTGGTGCCGACGTGGGAGGCGATGGGCATGGCCGTCGGTGACGTCGTCCCGCCCGAGGCGGCGATGATGATCGTGCACGGTGAGCAGGACATGCACTTCCACCAGCCGCTCGTGCCCGGTCGGTCCCTCGCCACCGCGGCGTCGGCCTTCAGCGTGCGGGTCGGCGGCTCGGGCACGCGGTTCACCGTGCGGGTCGTGAGCAACGACGCCGAGTCGGGCGAGCTCGTGCTCGAGCAATACGTCACCATGTTCATCCGGGGCATGGCCGACGGTTCGAGCGGCGGGCCGGACAAGCCCGACCACACGTTCGCGGCCGCGGGCGATGCGGTTGGTTCGTTCACAGTTCACGTCGACGACGACCAGACGTTCCGGTACCGGGACGCTTCCGGCGACATGATGCCGATCCACGTCGACGACGCCTTCGCCAAGCAGGTCGGGCTGCCCGGCATCATCGCCCACGGGCTCTGCACGATGGCGATGACGAGCCAGGCGGTGGTGAAGACGGTGGCCGGCGGCGACCCTGGTCGGTTGAAGCGGCTGGCGGTGCGGTTCTCGAAGAACGTGTTCCCCGGCGACGACGTGACGACCACGATCTATTCGCTCGGCGGTGGTGCGTACGGCTTCGAGGCGGTGAGCAGCCGGGGCGACACCGTGATCAGCAACGGCCGCGCCGAGATCGACTAGTGCCAGATCTCCGGCTGTTCGCGTCGGCCCGCGAAACCGCCGGCACCGATCGGG
The DNA here is from genome assembly GCA_034668185.1 of Actinomycetota bacterium. Classification (GTDB taxonomy): domain Bacteria; phylum Actinomycetota; class Acidimicrobiia; order Acidimicrobiales; family CADCTF01; genus DATLED01. Next base: position 4,238 of record JAXDPV010000011.1, on the reverse strand, counting down.
CTTCGTTCGACGACGCCACCGTTGGTGCCGTCCTCGACGCCGCCGTAGGCCGGTTCGGTCCTGGGTTTGCCGCGGTGTTGGCCACGTGCCGCGTCTGGGTCAACGGCGAGCCGGCGTTGCCCGGCGACGCCGTCGGGCCTGGTGACGAGGTGGCCGTCCTCCCGCCCGTCTCCGGCGGCTGACGCCACCGGTGGCCCTCCGCTTGCGCCACCTCCGTCGGTCACTTTTGGCCGCCAATCCCGCCCGATCGGGCGCTTCTGGCGACCACAAGTGGCCGATGCGGGAGTTCGTCGCGGCCGTCGGCGGGCTGGTCCCGGCGGTCGACGTCGAGGGGCCGCGGGTGCGGTTCGGGTTGGCGTGGGCCGCGGTGACGACGGTGGCGGTGATGGCGGGGGCGTGGCCGACGGCGTTGGTGTTCGCCGGCGTGGCCCTGGCCGCCGCGGGCCAGACGACGCAGTCCTGGCGCCTGCCCCGCCGCCCCCGCTTTCGCACACCCATGCCGCCCAGGGGCGACTCCATCGTGCAAAAGCCCGAGGAACTTGCGTCGGGGCGCGCAAATCGTTGGCGCGATTTTGGGCGCCCCCCCGAGGTGGGGGCTTATCACGCGGGTGTGACACCGACGCCGGGGGTGGCGGTGTTCGGGGCGGTGGGGTGTGCGTTGGCTGGGGGGATCGGGCCGGGGGCGGTGCTCGTCGTTGCCCTCGGGACCGTCGTGGCCGCGGTCGTCGTCGACCGGGAGCGGGCCCGCACCACCATCGCCATCGCGCTCACGATCGGGCTGGCGGCGGCGACGCCGGCGATCGTTCGGGGCCAGCTTGGCGCCGTGCCCGCGCTGGTGCTGTTGTTCACGGTCCACGCCGTCGACGCCAGCGCGTTCGTCATCGGCTCGGGCGCGTCGAACCGGTGGGAGGGGCCGGTGGCGGGCGCGGCCGCGGCCGCGGCCATCGGCCTGGCAGTGGCGGCCGCCTTCGTCCCGCCGTTCCGCGGCGTCACGCCGTGGGTGCTCGCCTTCACCGTCGCCACCCTCGCCCCCGTCGGTGGGGTCGCGGCCACCGCGCTCCTGGGCGGACGCGACGAGACGCCGGTGCCTGCGCTCCGGCGTCTCGATGCGTGGTTGGTGGCCGGCCCGGTGTGGGCCGTCGTGGCCCGCCTGGTGCTCGACCTGCGATGAGCGAGAAAGGCTCAGGCCTTCTTGGTCTCCCAGAAGATGCGGTCGATCTCGGCGATCTGCTCGAGCAGGCCGGCGGCGACGGCGGTGTCCTGGGTCTTCTTGGCCTCGCCGGCGGCCTTGGTCGCCTTCCAGAACAGGTCGTGGAGCTGGGGGTAGGCGTCGAGGTGGTTGGGCTTGAAGTAGTCGGTCCACAGCACCCACAGGTGGTGCTTGACCAGGTCGGCCCGCTCCTCCTTGATGAGGACGGCGCGGGTCTTGAAGTCGGGGTCGTCGGAGGCGGCGTATTTCTCCATGCACGCCTTGACGGACTCGGCTTCGATGCGGGCCTGGGCGGGGTCGTACACGCCGCAGGGAAGGTCGCAGTGGGCGGAGGCGACGCCGGGCTCACGCACCCGGTCGGCGATGGTCAGCAGTCGGGGGATGAGGCGCATGTGGTCACCCTAACCGCTGCCCGATGCCGATGAACCAGCTACGTCGGCTGGTCGTCGAGGGCGAGAGTATGCGGCCCACGTTGCTGCCCGGCGACCGGGTCGTGGCCGTCGGTTGGCGCCGTCCGAGGCCGGGTGAGCTGGTGGCCGCGCACGACCCGAGGGTCGCCGATCGCATCCTCGTCAAGCGGGTCGTGTCGGTCGACCCGATCGACGGCGTGACCGTCGCCGGCGACAACCCTGACGCGTCCACCGACAGCCGGGTGTTCGGCGTCATCCCGTGGTCGTCGGTGGTCGGCCGGGTCGTCTACCGCTACTCGCCGTCCGATCGTGCCGGCCGAGTGGGCTGACGCCCCGACCGCTACGATCGACGCATGTCCTCCGAGCGTCTCGAGCGGGTGTTGGCCGGCGATTACGCCAGCGGCCTCGAAGACCTGTCTCTCGAAGAAGTCCGAGCCCGCCGCCACGAGTGCCAGGAGATCGAGGTCGGTCTCTCCTACGCCCGCCGCCTGGTGCAGGGCCGGCTCGACATCATCCACTCCGAGCTCGAGCGCCGTCAGTCGGGCGCGGGCCGCAGCGACGCGAGCGAGCTCGTCGACCGGCTCAAGGAGGGCGGGATGCTCGGCCAGCAGGTCCGGCCCGCGGGTTTCGGTCGCCTGCCGACGTTGATGGCGCCCGACCAGGCGAGCGACGAGTTCTCCGGTGAGATCGACGAGATCGCCGACCCGCAATCGTTGGCCACGCTGCCCGAGCTCTCCGACGACGTCATCGGCAAGCTGGCCGATCGCCTCACGACGCTCGAGCGCAGCCTGTCGGAGCGGCGCCGGAGCGTCTTCGACCGCATCGACGCCTTCCAGGCCGAGATCGTCCGCCGCTACAAGACCGGCTCGGCCAACCCCGACGAGCTGCTCGCTTGAACGCAATGGTCGATCCGGGCGCCGACGACGACGAGCCGCCGCGGTCGTACGACCTCGGCGCCTTCATCCGTGAGCAGCGCAGCAGCGCCCGGCTCTCGTTGCGCCGCCTCTCCGACCTGGCCGGCATCTCGAACCCCTACCTCAGCCAGATCGAGCGTGGCCTGCGCAAGCCTTCCGCCGAGATCCTCCAGCAGATCGCCAAGGCCCTCCGCATCTCGGCCGAGACCCTCTACGTCCAGGCCGGCATCCTCGAAGACCGCGACGGCGACCACGACCTCCCCGGCGAGATCCTCCGCGACCCCTTCATCACCGAGGACCAGAAGCAGACCTTGATAAAGATCTACGCCTCCTTCCGGCGTGAAGTGCAGGAAGAAGACACGACCTCGTAGGGTTGGCAGCCTCGTGCGTTCTCTCGCCGTGCTGTCGATGCACACCTCGCCCCTGGCCCAGCCGGGCACGGGCGACGGTGGCGGGATGAACGTGTACGTCCGGGAGCTGGCCGCCGCGCTGGCCAGGGCGGGGGTGCGGTGCGACGTCTACACCAGGGCGTTCGACACCAACGCACCGGCGGTGGTGGCCGTCGAGCCCGGGTTCGCGGTTCACCACGTGCCCGCGGGCCCGCTGGCGCCGGTGAGCAAGGAAGCGTTGCCGGGCTTGGTCGACGAGTTCACCGAAGCCGTCATCCAACGCATGAGCCACGGGTACGAAGCCGACGCCGTCCACGCGAACTACTGGCTCTCGGGCGTCGCCGGCCACACCATCAAGCACCGCCTCGACCTGCCGCTGGTCTCGACGTTCCACACCCTCGACCGGGTGAAGGCCGAGGTCGAGCTCAGCGACAACAGCGAGCAACGCAGCAACGCCGAGGCCCACGTGATCGGCTGCTCCGACGCCATCTTGGCGTCGTGCGACGACGAGGCCGAACAACTCGTCAGGCTCTACGACGCCGAGCGCGACCGCATCGAGATCGTCGCCCCCGGCGTCGACCATGCGTTCTTCGCGCCAGGACAACGCCGGCAGGCGAGGCGCGCCCTCGCCCTTCCGGAAGCCGGCCGCATGTTGCTGTTCGTCGGACGCATCCAACCGTTGAAGGGCGTCGACGTCGCCCTCAGGGCGCTGGCCGCGCTCGACAAGCAACTCGACGACACCTTCCTCGTCGTCGTCGGCGGCCCGAGCGGTCCCGACGGGAAGAACGAGGTCGAGCGCGTCCACCAACTCGCACGCGACCTCGGCATAGGAGAACGGGTCCGCTTCGTCGACCCGCAACCGCACGAGCTCCTCTCGACGTTCTACCGGGCGGCCCACGTGTGCATCGTCCCAAGCCGGTCGGAATCCTTCGGCCTCGTCGCCCTCGAAGCCGCGGCGTGTGGCATCCCGGTGGTGGCATCGGCGGTCGGCGGTCTCACTAGCCTGGTGGACGACGGCCGCACCGGTTACCTCGTCGAAGGCCGCGACCCGGATGACTTCGCCCGGGCGATCGCCGGCGTCCTCACCGACCAGGACCGAGCCCGCGAGCTCGGCCAGGCCGCGGCGGCCAGGGCCAAGGCCTACACGTGGCCGAGCGCGGCCGCCGACCTGAGGAAGCTCTACGCCAAGCTGACGTCGAGGCAGTTGGTCGAGTGCCGGTAGAGCGGGCATCGGCCGAGCAGCTCGACGAGCTCGGCGACCTCATCAGGAAGTGGGCCGCCGGCGCCCACGAGACCAACGACCTCGTTCTCGCCG